>JBIJCY010000261.1:0-4437 GCA_044344385.1 Rhodocyclaceae bacterium
GATGCAGCTTGATGCAAAGAGGAGGTTCTTGCCGAACAGTTGGAACTGTTTATTCGTCCGCATTCTGGACACCTCGCTCAGAAATGTCGTCGATCTGCGTTGGCAATGTTGCCACCAGACAGCAAGGCAAAAGAGATGAATTTCAAACCTGCACCGACGAGCATCCTCGCCGATTTGAGCGCGGTCAATGCCGGAATGCATAACGCAGGGAGCATCTGGCAGTTGCGTCATATTTGCCAATCGCCCAATATAGCAGTCACACCATGCAACAGCAGGAGCGATGCTTTGGAAATGCAGTGGTCTTTGGAGTCCTACCGCGCCGATGGCGCTCGCGACGACTTCGTGATTACCCAACTGCCATGTCGAATCGGCCGCAGCAAGGAAAACGATCTGGTGATCGCAAACCTTGGTCTGAGTCGTCTGCATGCCGTGCTGTCCCGTGACATCAGCGGGCAGATCAAACTCGTTGACGAAAACAGCACCAACGGCACCTTCGTCAATCGCCAGCGCATCGAAGGCTACTGCCTGCTCAAAGAAAATGACATCGTTCATTTCGCCAGTGCCGAATTCAAACTGCGCATGACGCTGGTCGATGAACGCGCTGTCCAGGCATTCGACGAGATGCATACGATGATCACGCCGGAGCACATGACGCTTTCAGAGCGCTTTGTGTCAAACGAGGCCGAATTTGACGAGTTGATCATGGGCAGCGGCTTATCTGGTGCTGCCCAGCCGATCGTAGATGCGCGAACTCGGGAAATCGTTGGCTACGAGTTTCTTGGCCGCGCAAATCACCCGGGGCTGCCGAGCTCTCCGATGGAATTGTTCGGTCTGGCGGCTGCGATGGATCGTGAGTTGGATCTGAGTCAGGCATTCCGCGATTTCGGCTTGAGCACGATGGCCCCACGCGTCATGGGCAATACCCTGTTCATCAATGCACACCCGAAGGAAACGTTCAGCGAAGTATTTCTTGCCTCGCTCGCACGCCTTCGGCAGTCTTCGCCCGAGATCAACATCGTTGTGGAAATTCACGAATCGGCTGTGACCGATATCGTGCAACTGCGTGAATTTGCCAACCGTCTGGGGCAGCTTGGAATTCGTTTCGCTTACGACGATTTTGGCGCCGGGCAAGCGCGTTTGCTCGAGCTGGCCGACGTTCCCGCACACTTCGTGAAGTTTGACCTGGCGCTGATTCGTGGCCTGCACAAAGCCAGCGAACGCAAGCGTCAAGTTGTCAGAGACCTGGTGCAAATGGTACTGGCAACCGGCGCGATACCGTTGGCCGAGGGCGTGGAAGATGAAGAAGAAGCGCAAGCCTGTATTGAGATGGGCTTCCAGTTGATTCAAGGATATCTCACTGGCAAGCCGATCCCGGCAGATTCGTTGTAACTGTCGATCAGGAGGATCGTCCGCGCAAATGCCTGAAAAGCGCCTCGCGGAAAAACTGCGCCAGTTTGTGTCGAGCATCGACACCCGGGATGGACAGGTCACCGTCAGCATCGGCGTTGCGACGACCTGTGCAGTTGGCGGAACGCTTCAGGAAGCCATCCGCCGCGCGGACATAGCGATGTACGCCGCAAAAACTGCCGGTCGAAACCAGGTGATGCTTGCCGCTTAGCGAAACTTGGATGCGCAAGATACTCCGAAAAACGTTTAGTCGAAAAGACTAAGCGTCCGTCATTTTCGCTTGCTGGCGGCGCTGCATCTCCCCAGAACCAAATGTCGAGAATTTTTACAAAAAAATGCAGCGTAACTTATAACCATATGTATTTATTTATTGTTTTTATGGGCATAAAAATTGCTAATTTGCGCATCCCGAAATTATCAATAACTTGAAATCAGGGGGGAAATTTTATGCGTCGTTTTATTATTCTTGCAGCAATATCACTTTTGGCTGCGCTTTCACTGAACACGGCAGAGGCCAGCGTTATCAAGTTTTCTGGCGCGCCAGCCACGACGTTTGCGGACGGCACGTTCACCCACAACTTGACAGGCCTGTGGAACGACGGGTTTGCCCGTGGCGTCAGTGATTTCTGGGCCTATAACAACTATGGCGGAAACGGCGAATCGATTCTGTTTAACGCCCCGGTTACCCTCAATTCACGTCGAACCACCAACTGCGGCGGTTGCGGACGTCACGCCGAAGTATTGACTGACCATTGACTTGTTCAACGCCACTGACACCTTGTTGAATTCGGTGACTGTCGCACTAACCGGATCATTTCAGCTGCTCACGTTTAACCTCGCTGACGTATCCAAAGCAACGTTCACCTACTCTGGAGGTACCGCTGACGTGTATCACGATGGTCGCCAGGTCGCATGGTTTTCCATCGGCGACGTAACTTACTCAGCAGCCTCCATACCAGAGCCGGCATCACTTGCGCTTCTCGGGATCGGCATAATCGGGCTCAGCATTAGTCGCCGTAAACGTACGCATTAATCAAGCCAGACGCCTGCGGGCACCCAACTCGGTGACAATATTATTCCAGGAGGGATCTGGGTCGCATTGTTTTGACGAAGACCCTGCAATAATAAAAAACCGATCGATATAAACACAAATGCATCAAGAAACGCCCCGGCCACTCAGTTCTCACTGAGCCGACCGGGGCGTTTCTACTTCACGAATAAAAGATGCCTCTCTGCGATCTATTTTTGGCTGATGGACCAAATAAAGGACTGCACATCGAGCAGATCGCGGGGCATTATTCCTTCCTCAAGAAGATTCGTGCGGACGTAACTATAGAGGCGCAGGACCGCATCGTAGGTTTTCCAGTTCGGCTCAGGCTTGTAACTGATTCGCCAGCAAAGTGCCTTAGCCGAATTCTGGATGGTAGTAGGTTTGATGAAGGCGTTTTGCAATGGGTGGCGGATAAAACTGAAGATCGTTGCAAAGGGCCACTTGTAGAGACCCAAGATGCTTAGCGCACGCAGAAAGTGCTTGAAGCGCGCTTCCTCTGTTTCAGTCCCATAGAAAAGCTCGGCCAAGGCCAGCGAGAACATTTTCTGTGATGCCGGCAGCTCGAGAGCTTCGTGGAGAACCTTTCGTTCGCTTTTCGTGAGCAGGTTGGTGGTTGCCTCGACGTGCCGCGCCCGGTCACAGACCGCTTCAAAACAACCCTCTTCAATCAGCCGGGAAAGCTCCTCCTGGCTCAGCAAGTTGGCGCAAGCCTTGTGGCTTCGCATAGCGGCCTCGCGTGCAGCCTTGACGAAGCCGGGAGACTCGAACCCGCCCGGGTAGTGCTCCATGAAACGTTCAATCGCCATGGGGAGCGTGACAAAGCTGTTGCTACTGATTTCTGACGTTTCGATTAGATTGTCGAGAAGACGGTGTTTCGATGCCGCTCCTTCGGCCTTCTCGAGCTGTATGAATGAGCGTGAAAACCTCTTGCGGCCCGCGCCGACAAAGAAAATATCAAAATTGTCGGGCGTTGCGCTGAGTACCTTGCCGACTCCCCATTCCTGCTGGTTTGGGTGAATCACACGATCGCCTGAATTTAGGGCGCTCATCTTGCTCTCCGCTTCTTTTGCAAGGAAAAGCAGGCAATTTTAACACCCTCTGAAAAAATTTAGACCTGCAGGTCAGCGCCCTCTCGCTGTCGTACAGATCGGAGCATGCCAAAAGGATTTAATTTTCCGAATGTCATTCTTGAATCTGGTCGCGACCGGCCTTGTTACCGCGCGGTCGCCGGGGAGACAACAAGCGCATCTACGGAGAATAGCCAGTTCTTGCCAGCGGTAGCGTGTTAGTCGTATTACGTGGAACAGGACAAATTTGACGCAACGCACAAACAGCCTGTTATTTTCAACAACACCTGTATTCGTAATGTCATCCCCGCATTTCAAAGCGCGCAATGGCTTGTCTTTACTGGCGCAGGAAGAACTCCACAGCAAGCCCCTGAGTTTTGTTGTTTTGCATTGTTTACAAGCTTGTAAAATCGTTTTGCGTTAAAATGGTGCGACGCAACAACATGCGTAGCAGATTCGCTCTCCTGTTTTCAATACGCCCCAGACCTCGCCTCAGGTTGATTCCGTCATTTCCACAAGAGGCTTTTATTCCATGCTAGGTTTTCTCCGCAGCTATTTTTCAAGCGATCTGGCGATCGATCTTGGAACGGCCAACACGCTGATCTATGTACGCGGGCAAGGAATTGTTCTCGATGAACCCTCGGTTGTAGCGGTGCGCAGCGAGGGCAGTTATAGCAACAAAAAAACGGTGCTGGCAGTCGGCGTTGCCGCCAAGCAGATGCTCGGCCGGACCCCTGGCCACATCACCGCCATCCGGCCGATGAAAGACGGTGTGATTGCCGATTTCACCGTTACCGAGCAGATGCTCAAGCACTTCATCAAAAAAGTGACTGGCTCACGGCGGGTTGCCGGAAGCCCACGCATCATCATCTGTGTACCAGGAGGTGCTACCCAGGTTGAACGCCGTGCAAT
>JBIJCY010000263.1:0-4435 GCA_044344385.1 Rhodocyclaceae bacterium
ATGACCTGGCCAGCCTGTACGTTAATCACACCCAAATGACTGATACCGAGCTTGGCTTGCGCGCCGAGAACTGGTGCATCATGCCGCGCGCCGGGCGCCAGTGTTATCTGGCCATCGATGCCGGGCCGATTTTCGATGAAGACGGCATGCTGATTGCTGTTGTTGAAACCTTGCGCGACATTACACAACAGAAAGAAGCCCAGATGGCGCTGCAGCGCCTGGCAACCAAGGACGGTCTGACCGGCATCGCCAACCGCCGCTGTTTCGACGAAGCGCTGGCCGCCGAGTGGCATCGTGCGCAGCGCGATCAAACATCTCTCTCACTCATACTGATCGACGTTGACCATTTCAAACGCTACAACGACACCTATGGCCATCAAAAAGGGGATGACTGCTTGAAAAGCGTTGCGCGAGCGATGGAAGAAAAGATTTTCCGCCCCGCCGATCTGGTAGCACGCTATGGTGGCGAGGAGTTCGTCATCCTCATGCCCAACACCGACGTCACCGGTGCCCGCCTGGTCGCCGAACGCATCGTCCAGCACGTTTATGCCCTGGCTATCCCGCACGAGGCATCGGACCTTGGCGAAACTGTGTCGATCAGCGCGGGTGTCGCAGCGAGTGTTCCGACGCCTAACCTTGGCGCAGACCGATTGCTCGCTGCGGCGGATGCCGCACTTTACGCGGCCAAACACGCCGGCAGAAACCGGATGTCCAGCAAGGACGTCGAGCCCGCCGAGGCTTGAATCACCGCATTACGACGCGGTAATTCAAGCCAGTACGTTTCTATTCACGGCGGCTCTTGCTGCGGGCGCCATGCGGGTGCGCGGCTTCACCAAGAACAAAGTCGATCCGCCCGGTTTCCAGATCGGCCCGGACCAGTTTTACATGCAGACGGTCGCCCAGACGATAGCGCTTGCCACTGCGCTCACCCAGCATCTGGTGTTTGACGTTGTCGTACTGGAAATAATCCTCGCCCAGTTCAGAGACGTGAACAAGCCCTTCGACATAAACAGAATCGAGTGCAACGAACACACCAAAAGGTACGACAGCGGAAATCGTGCCATCGAATTCCTCACCGATGCGATCACGCATGTAGTAACACTTCAACCAATTGTTAACGTCACGCGTCGCCTCATCGGCCCGCCGTTCGGTCATCGAACAGTGCATGCCAATCTCGTCCCACTTGCCCGGCTGATAGCGCGTTCCTTCAAGCACCGCCTTGATCGAACGGTGCACCAGCAGGTCTGGGTAGCGCCGGATCGGCGAAGTAAAGTGCGTGTAATGCTCGTAGGAAAGACCAAAGTGGCCGACGTTGTCCGGGCTGTACTGCGCCTGGCGTAAGGAACGCAGCATCACCGTCTGCAGCAACTGGGCATCGGGGCGCGGCTTGATTTTTTCGAGCAACGCCGCGTAATCCTTGGCCGTCGGATCATCGCCGCCAGAGAGGCTCATGCCGAATTCCTTGAGGAAGTTGCGCAGCCCTTCAAGCTTCTCCGGCGTCGGCCCTTCATGCACGCGGTACAGACAAGGCTGCTTGTTGCTCTCAAGGAAAGCAGAAGCGCAGACGTTGGCCGCCAGCATGCACTCTTCAATCACACGGTGTGCGTCGTTGCGATGCACCGGCACAATGTTGTCGATCTTGCCCTGATCGTTGAACAGCATGATCGTTTCGATCGTCTCGAAATCAATGGCACCACGCTTGCCGCGCGCCTTGAGCAGGATCTGGAACAAGGCGTATAGCGCCTGCAACTGCGGCATCAGGCCGCGCTGAACATCGGTCTCCGGCTCGACTGCTCCCGACAACCAGTTCCACACCTGGTTATAGGTCAGGCGTGCCTTGGAGCGGAAAACTGCCGGGTAGAATTTATAGCCTTTGATCTCGCCGCTATTGTTGATGTCCATGTCACAGACCATCGCCAATCGCTCGACATCGGGGTTCAGAGAACACAAACCGTTGGAAAGTTTTTCCGGCAACATCGGAATCACGCGACGCGGAAAATACACCGAGTTGCCGCGATCCAGCGCATCGCGATCCAGCGCCATGCCCGGCTTTACATAGTGGCTAACATCGGCAATCGCCACCACCAGACGCCAGCCCTTGCCTTTTTTCTCGGCGAATACGGCATCATCAAAATCCCGCGCCGTCTCGCCGTCGATGGTCACCAGCGGCAATTCGCGCAAGTCTCTGCGGCCTTCCCATTCGGACTTCTTCACCTTGTCCGGCAGATCCTTGGTTTCTTCAAGCACCTTGGCCGAAAACTCGAACGGCAGGTCGTGCTTGCGCAAAGCAATTTCGATTTCCATACCGGGGTCGGCGTAGTTGCCGAGAATTTCGGCAATGCGGCCGATCGGCTGCGAATGCTTGTTCGGCTGTTCGATGATTTCGACCATCACCACCTGCCCCGCCTTGACCTTGCTCTTCTTGTCGGGCGACACGAGTATATCCTGATTGATGCGCCGGTTTTCCGGCACCACCACCATGATTCCGTGTTCGATCAGCACGCGACCGACGACCATGCTATTGGCACGCTCAAGCACCTCGACGATCGCCCCTTCACGCCGCCCCTTGCGGTCCAGCCCGACCACCCGGGCCAGCGCACGGTCGCGATGCAGCACCTTGGACATCTGCTTGGCATCAAGAAACAGGTCATCGCCGCCGTCGTCGGGAACGAGGAAACCATAACCATCGGCATGCCCTTCAATACGCCCGGCAATCAGGCTGGCACGCTCGGGAACAATGTACGACCCTTTGCGGTTGCGCATCAGCTGCGCCTCGCGCTCCATTGCCCCCAGACGGCGCTGGAACATCTCAAATTCATGCTTGTTGATGTCGAGCAACACACATATTTGCTCGAAACTCACGGGCTTGCCCTGATCTTCAAGGATCTGCAGAATGTATTCGCGCGACGGCAGGGGCTGCTCGTAGGTTTTAAGCTCGCGCTCAAAATACGGGTCGTTCTTTCGAATTCTGGATAGTTTTTTTATTGACATTTTGTGCTGTTCCTTTAGAATGCGGCCTTCTTCGGAAATGCCCAGGTGGCGGAATTGGTAGACGCGCCAGGTTCAGGTCCTGGTAATCGCAAGGTTGTGGAGGTTCGAGTCCTCTCCTGGGCACCAAGATTCAATGAAAGCCAGCTTTTTAGCTGGCTTTTTCATTTTCAGCTGAATTTTCCCGCCGAGCATTTCCATTTTGCTTGCTGAGTACTGAAAAATTCAAGCACTCAAAGCGACAGGCCGGCTTTCTGCCGGCCCGTCAAAATACATTACGCAAACGGATGTCTGCGCAAGATCGTTTCATCGCGCTCGGGGCCGGTTGACACAATATCGATCGGCACCTCGCATAAGGCCTCGATGCGTGCCAGATAAGCGCGCGCCGCTGCCGGCAAGGCTTCCATCGTATTGGCACCAACCGTGGATTCGCTCCAGCCGGGCAGCGTTTCGAAGATCGGCTGACAATCGGCCACTTCATCGGCACCCATCGGCAGCAAATCAACAATCTTGCCGTTAAGCTGATAGCCGGTGCAGATCTTCAACTCCGACAATCCGTCGAGCACGTCGAGCTTGGTAATACACAGGCCGGTCACACCGTTGATCTGGATCGAGCGCTTCAGTGCCGGGGCATCGAACCAGCCACAGCGGCGCTTGCGCCCGGTGACCGTGCCAAACTCCTTGCCCTTCTGCGACATCTGATAACCCGGAACACCCGGCGTTTCGATATCGAGTTCGCACGGGAAAGGTCCGCCGCCGACACGCGTGCAATAAGCCTTGGTAATACCAAGAACATAATGCAGCATGCCCGGACCGACACCGGCTCCGGCAGACGCCTGACCAGCTACGCAGTTCGACGAAGTAACAAACGGGTAGGTGCCGTGATCAATATCAAGCAACGCGCCCTGCGCACCCTCAAACAACAAATTCTGCCCGGCCTTGTTGGCCGCGTAGAGTGCGGCCGAGACGTCGCTCACCATCGGCTTGATAGCTTCGGCATCGGCCATCGCCTGCGCCAGAATGCTTTCATAATCGACCGCTTCAGCGCCCAAATATTTGGTCAGCACGAAGTTGTGGTAATCGAGATTTTCCTTGAGCTTCTCGGCGAAGCGCTCGGGATAGAACAGGTCATAGACGCGCAAGGCACGACGTGCCACCTTGTCTTCGTAGGTCGGGCCGATCCCCTTGCCGGTCGTACCAATCTTCGTATCGGCACACTTGGCCGCTTCGCGCGCACGATCAAGCGCCGAATGGTAACCAAGAATAATCGGGCAGCCCGGGCTGATTTTCAGCCGCGAACGCACTTCGATACCGCCGTCTTCCAGTTCCTTGATCTCGGAAAGCAGATGGTGGATATCAAGGACGACACCGTTACCGATATAACAGGCAACACCGTCACGCACGATGCCGGAAGGCACCAGGTTAAGCTTGTAGACCTTTTCGCCCA
>JBIJCY010000262.1:0-4435 GCA_044344385.1 Rhodocyclaceae bacterium
AGAATGGCGAGCGCTGGCGTGTCGGTATCCAGCATCCGCGCCAACCGGGGCCGTTGGCGACCGTTACGCTTGAGGATGGCGAGGCGATTGGCACCTCGGGCGACTATCAGCGCTATTTCGAACTGGAAGACAAGCGTTACTGCCACCTGCTTGACCCGCGTAGTGCTGAACCGGTAACGCATACACAATCGCTCACCGTGCTCATCACGCCGCGTCCGGCGGCGGGCACCTTGTCTGACGCAGCGTCAAAACCGCTTTTCATTGCCGGTGCCGAATGGCCGCGTCTGGCGCGAGCGCTGGCGGTTGATCAGGTGCTGCGGGTCGATGCCGAGGGGCACGTGCAAGTCAGCAGCGCACTGCATCGCCGCCTCGAGTATGTAGGTGGCCAGCCCAAGGCGCTGGAAATACTCCCCTGAGAGGCTTTCAGGTGGGGCAGAATCCCTTAGAATAAGCGCTCACCATCAAATGCAGTGACCACATCGCAATGATCGGCATTCTCCTGATTACCCACGGCACGTTTGGCGAAAGCCTGATCCAGAACGTTTGTCACGTCCTGAATAAACGCCCGCCGCTTATCGCCCAACTCGGCGTTTCGGCTCAGGACGACCCGCTTGATGTCCTGCCACTGGCCAAGCTGCTGCTGAATGAGGTGGATGGCGGCAAGGGTGTTCTGTTGATGACCGACATTTTTGGCGCCACACCTGCCAACCTGACGCTCAAGCTGCTCGAACCGGGCCGTGTCGAAGGGATCGCCGGACTCAGTTTGCCGATGCTGCTACGCGCGCTGACTTATCGCGACAAAGGAATGGAAATCATGATGCAAAAAGCCATCAGCGGCGCTCGCGATGGTGCGATGAACATGTAGCCTGCCGGCACCACGCGCCAAGGATTAGCGCGAGTAGAAATCAACAAGGATTCCAAATGGCACGTGCTGAAACTGAAATCACCAACAAGCTGGGCCTGCATGCGCGGGCCTCGGCCAAGCTGACGCAGCTTGCCGGCAGTTTCAAATCCGAAATATGGATGGAAAAGGGACCGCGCCGCATCAACGCCAAGAGCATCATGGGCGTGATGATGCTGGCCGCCGGCAAGGGCTCCCCCGTTGTCATTGAAACCGAAGGCGAAGACGAACAGTTGGCGCTTGATGCCATTCTCAAACTGATTGCCGACAAGTTCGGCGAGGGAGAGTGAGCGCCCTATGAGCTTCACCCTGCACGGACTCCCGGTCTCTGATGGTATCGCCATCGGCCAGGCGCATCTTATGTCGCACGCGACACTCGAGGTGTCGCATCTGGTCATCGCGCCGCGTATGGTGGACAAGGAAGTTGCGCGCTTTGAAGCCGCGCTGACACGGGTGCGCACCGAGTTTGAGACGATGAAGGCGAGCATGGAAAATGCCCCGGCCGAGCTCGGCGCCTTTATCGACCTGCATTCGATGATTCTTTCCGATCCAGAGCTTTCCGAAACACCCAAACAGCTGATCCGCGAACGGCGTTGCAATGCTGAGTGGGCGCTGGTGCAGCAGATGGAGTTGCTGGTCGAGCAGTTCGAACAGATTGAGGATCAGTATCTGCGCGAGCGCAGCTATGACGTGCGTCAGGTGGTTGAGCGGGTAGTCAGGGAACTGGTCGGCCAGCCCGGCCGCGCTGCGCTGAAGGCAGCAAAAGGCGTCAAGGAAGAGAACCTGATTGTCGTCGCGCATGATCTGGCGCCGGCCGATGTGATTGCCTTCAAGGAGCATCATTTCGCCTCCTTCGTCACCGATGTCGGTGGCGCCACCTCGCACACGGCTATTCTGGCACGCAGTCTGGCAATCCCTGCCGTGCTCGGCCTGCATAACGCCCGCCAGCTGATTCGCGACAAGGAAACGATCATTGTCGATGGCACGCGTGGCGTGCTGATCGTCAATCCCGATCCGCGCGTGCTCGAAGAATACCGGCTGCGCAAAAGTCAAATCGAGCTTGAGCGCTCCAAGCTCAAGCGGCTGAAATCCGTAAAATCGACAACGCTTGATGGCGTTGATATAGCCTTGCATGCCAATATCGAATTGCCCGGCGACATCGCTGCTGCGCTGGATGGCGGCGCCGAGGGTATCGGGCTGTTCCGCACCGAGTTTCTTTTTCTTGGTCGTGGCGACATGCCGACCGAGGACGAGCAGTTCGAGTCCTACCGCAAGGTGGTCAAAGGGATGGAAGGGCGGCCGGTCACCATCCGCACATTCGATCTTGGCGCCGACAAGGATCTGCACCCCGAGGATGTTGTAGGCGATCGCGTGCACATAAACCCAGCGCTCGGTTTGCGTGCCATTCGCGTATCGCTGGCTGAGCCGAAAATGTTTCAGAAACAGTTGCGCGCCATTCTGCGCGCCTCGAAGTACGGCAAGATCAAGTTGCTGATCCCGATGCTTTCGCATGCGCATGAGATTGACCAGACGCTGGCGGCCGTCGAACAGGCCAAATCAAGCTTGCGTGGCCAGAAAATCGCTTTTGACGAAACGATGGAAATCGGTGGAATGATCGAGATTCCAGCGGCGGCGCTGGCGGTGGGTTTGTTTTTGCGCCGCCTGAATTTTCTGTCAATCGGCACCAACGATCTGATTCAGTACACGCTGGCCATCGACCGCAGCGACGAGCAGGTTTCACATCTTTATGATCCGCTGCACCCGGCTGTGCTGATGCTGCTGGCACACACCATCACCAGCGCCGAAAAAGCCAATATACCGATCTCCATCTGCGGTGAATTGGCGGGCGATCCGACGCTGACGCGCTTGCTGCTCGGCATGGGCCTACGCCAGTTTTCCATGCATCCGGCGCACATCCTTGAAGTAAAACAAAAGGTCATGCAGAGCGACATATCCGAACTGGCACCGATTGTTCGCCGCATGTTGCGCCTTGAGGAACCGACGAAAATCCGTGAGCAACTGGACAAGCTGAACACCGGAACTCCGTTAAACGATTAAGCGCCAAACAGCCCGGCTGTGTCACAGCGTCGCGCTGCGATCGCCTTTGGCGAAGCCGACGAGCGTTTCCGTGATTCCCTTGCCGAGCGCCATGACCTTGAACAGTTCGCCCATTTCCCCCGGTGAAATCAGCTTCTGCGCCGAGCTGGCAAGCGGCAGGTAGCGCACTGTGTCTTCGGCAGAAGTGCGTGCCAACACCTCGGGGAGACCGCAGTTAAGCAGAAACGTCGACTGCGTGGTGTAGCCGAGAAAATCCAGCCCGGCCTCACAACCGGCCTCAACAACAGCGGTGAAATCAACATGCGCCGTGATGTCCTGCAGCCCGGGCAGATAGAACGGCTCGTGGTGCGCGTGATGGCGGTAGTGACACATCAGCGTGCCGGTATTGCGCTGCGAATGGTAGTACTCATGCTGCGGGAAGCCGTAATCAATCAGCAGCAGCGCACCACGCCCGAGAATGCCGGCCCAGGCGGCGACCCAAGCGGGGGCGGCGAGGCAGATTTCACTCTGATAGCCGGCTGGCAGCGAGCGTTCTCCGGCCAATACTTGTGCGCGGTTGAGCAGACGGCCAGTGGCCGGGCGATCACTCCATACAAACTGATTGTTTTCGACAGCCACACCACGCTCTTCGATACTTTCATCGCGCCAGACGACGAGATGTACGGGCATCGCGTCCAGCAGTTCATTAGCCAGCACCAGACCATCGAAGTGATCAGGCAAGCGGTCCAGCCAGTTCACCCGGTTGAGCAGATGGGGCGCGCGATCGGCAATCGTTTCACGCTGGCGCGCGCGTAGCTCGCCGGAAAGGTCGAGGATACTGTAAGAATCGGGCAGTACCGAACGTCGTTCGAGTTCGAGCAACAGATCTGCCGCCAGCCGCCCCGAGCCGGCACCTACTTCGATGATTTGCGGTGCGCTGATTGCGAAAATGTGTGCGACCTGCGCGCCAATGGTCTGGCTGAAGACCGGAGACAGCTCCGGCGCGGTGACAAAATCGCCGGCAGCGCCAAACTTGCGTGCGCCACCCGAGTAATAGCCCATGCCCGGTGTGTAGAGAGCGAGTTCCATGAAACGGTCAAAACCGATCCAGCCGCCTGCCGCATCAATTTGCGCGGCAATGTGATGGGTAAGCCTTGCGCTATAGGCCAGCGCGTCAGCATCGGGTTGGGGCAGAGTCATGGTATCGAACGAGGCAGGTGACGAAGCGCGAATGATGCGCGATGCTGCGGTGCTTGGCAAACTGGAACCGGGGGTTTTTGAATCCAGCTTTACCGTACTGTTGCGTGAACGAAAAAAGGCCCTGCCTCAGCAGGGCCTGACTGTCGTTAAAACCCGGCGTGCAAGTTTCTACGCCGGCTGAAAGCCAACCCGGCGAGTGCAAAGGCGAAGAGCAAAAAGGTCGCGGGTTCGGGTAGTTCGGCCAATGCTGCCATCGCCAGAACCGTGTGCCCGGCGGTGGTCGGATGAATTCCGTCC
>JBIJCY010000264.1:0-4433 GCA_044344385.1 Rhodocyclaceae bacterium
TCAAGACACCGCATACCGACCGCATGGCCGCTGAAAAAGTCTTCGAAGACATGAAGAAGCGCAACCTGACCAAGGTCGCCCTGTTCTCCGAAACCAGCGGTTTCGGCGCTTCCGGCAAGAAAGAGACCGAAGCCATGGCCGCCAAGATGGGTATCACGCTGGTTGCCAATGAGACCTATGGTCCCAAAGACACCGACATGAGCCCGCAACTGACCAAGATCAAGAATACCGAGGGCGTTCAGGCCATCTTCATCTTTGGTCTCGGGCAAGGTCCGGCGATCGTGAACAAGAACATCAAGCAGCTGGGCATCGCACTGCCGGTCTACCATGCACACGGTGTTGCGTCGGAAGAGTTCATCAAGCTCTCCGGCCCTGCCGCCGAAGGCGTCCGCCTGCCGGCAGCAGCCCTGCTGGTGGCCGATAAACTCGCCGCCAATGATGCGCAGAAACCCGTAGCAACCGCCTATCGCAAAGCCTACGCCGAGCGCTACAAGGAAGATGTCTCGACCTTCGGGGGGCACGCCTACGATGGCCTGATGCTTGCCCTTGATGCCTTCAAGCGCGCCGGCTCGACCGACAAGGAAAAGGTTCGCGACGCCCTCGAAGCAACCAAGGGTTACGTTGGTACCGGCGGCAAGGTCAACATGTCAGCCACCGACCACATGGGCCTCGACCTCTCGGCCTTCCGTATGCTTGAAGTAAAGAACGGCGACTGGGCACTGATTAACTGATCACGAAGCAACCTGAAGGTTGATGAAGCCCGCCTTGCGCGGGCTTCATCTTTTTGGGCATTTGATTTACGTCACCCAAAGATATTGGCGTCCGCAGATTGTTGCCATCCCCTAACCCGTATCGCACAAATTAAAAAATACGTTTTTACTTACTCAGGCAGCAACCCGATACAACGGCTGCGGGTTGCGACGCAGACGCGCAAAATCATCGCTATCGACAAGTTCCTTGAGGAAAGTGATGTTGGTGAACATCGCGTTCACGTAGGGGTTTTGTCCACCGAAGTGATCGTCCAGATAGCGATAAACACCCCGCAACTCATACTCCAGCCGCTTGATGATCACCGCCTCGAAAAACCACGGCGTCTTGCGCAGCAGGTCTTCGGCACTGCTATACAGGATGCATTCAACGCCGTCGCTCTGCACGACACGATCAAGGCCACCCTCGACAAATTCCTGAAAGAGAAAATCGCGGCAACGTTCGAGATAGTAACGGTCGGCCAGCTGGCTTAACACGTCGGCGCTGGCCATCATGCAGGCGAGGTCCACCGCTGCACCATGGTAGGCCGCAAAAAGTTCATTGAGGTTTTCCTTAAACGCTGTGGCGAGGATCAACCGGGCAAGCGGCACGTGTTGTGCCAGACCGTTACGCGAGAGGAAGGCGGCAGCGAACTCGGCACCGCGGGTTTCATGACCGACAACCAGTTGCGCACCGGTCAGATGCTCCTCACCGGTCCGGCGCAGATAACCAAAATCATGAAACACGGCGAGCAAGACGCCAACAACGGCGAGTTCGGCACCGAGCGGTGCCCCATGGCGCAACCTCGATGCTTCGTGACCATCAATGATACGCGCCATGGCGAGGGTGGTATCCAGTGTATGGCGCAAGTCGTGGTAGGGCGTATCGCAAACCAGCAAGCCCGGATACTCGCCAGCATAGGCGCGAACAACATCGGCGATCGCCGTGCGCAGGGCCTCGCGCGGCCAGGCATCACCAAAACGACGATCGAAAATTCCTTCGATCGCCGCCAGAACCGCAGCCGGATTTGCGAGATCAACGTCGCGGGTGACGTCCAGTTGCGGCGCGCCGTATGTAAGATTCGTCGACAGATTATCAGCCATCACAAAACACGCCTGTGGAACTGCCGGCAGATACCGGCCGTTATGCAAAAAACCAAAGTTGGCGCAGCCTGAACCATGATGCCTCCTCCAATTGACGCTGTTGTTGGACTCTGACAGCGCAACTGCGCCCGGCCCTTTTTCAGCTTGCCGGCGACAATAACACTGCAATCAAGTTGCGCAATGTGAAATGCGTCACACAATCGTGAAACATCATGCTGGCGCGGAACTTGCTGCAAATTGGCTGTCTTGCCGCTGCAATAGATTGAGCAATTTCAATCGGCAGCAGTAAAGATTTGCAGCGCAGGAGAGAAGACCTCAACCTTTCTCCGCATTCAGCCGTTAAGGAACATGAGCGACTCGCTCATTGGAGAAACATCATGATGCACACCTGTACCGAACGAACCGATCTCGACGAACTGATCGGCAACGAACACTGGGAAGGCCAGCACCTGATGTTCCATTACGGCCCGCTGGCGCAAGCCATGAAAGGTGGCGAGGAACTGATCCTCGAAAACAGCGACTTGCTCTCCGTATTCATGCGCGCCAAAGTCGCCGTCATGCTCGGCAACATCTTCATCGACGACACCTCCGAACTGATCGAGCCGCACGACGGCTTCCGGTTGACGCTCCGATAAGCGGCCCTACTCCACCGGTCAACCCGCAACACCCCCTCCCCGCACACGCTGCACCAACCGATTGACCAGCGCAGCTGCGGCGGCTGTCGCCAGTAGGTGCTTCAGCGTATGGCCACTGATCCAGCCGAGTATTTCGAGCAATTCATGATCATGCAGCTCGGCCACTTTGGCGAGCACGTAGAGAAATAGAGCAATCGCGAACGCGCGCCGATCCGCCGCAGGCGCCCGATGGATGGCCTGCCACAACGGAATCAGGATCAGCGGCAAGCCCTGCAGCAGCAGATAAGGGCGCAAATCACCGGCACCCTGCAGTTCAGTGAAATACCACCAGGCAACGCTGGCCACTGCACCGATAACCAATAGCAGCGCGTAGCGATGCCGCCCGGATGCGAGTTGTGTTTCGGCGCGCACGGCGGCCAACAAACCGGCGCAGGCCAGCGCAACGGGCAGGCGATCCCAAAGCAAGCGAGCGTTATCGGGCGCCAGATGATAGAAACTAGAGCCAATGGCGGTCAGAACAAGCGCCACGAGAAACAGGCAGTAGCCCGCCCAGCCGGCAGATATTGCCGGCTGATGGCGCATCGGCCGGAGACGCAGCAAACCGAAAAGACCGAGCAGCGCAAAACCGGCATTCGACAGCACATCCGCAAGGTTGGGCAGACCAAGACCGCTACGCTGATCGGCAAACTCATGATAGTGCGCCAGCTGGGCAATCGGCCCATGCAGCAGCAAAGCGATGACCGCGAGAATGGTGATCAGGAGTGGCAAACGGGGAAGGAGCCGGGGAAGAAAGCGGGAAAACGGGCGGTTCATGACGGACCTCTTTGTTGATGAAGTGCCTGCAGACTGCCACCCATAAAAACAAAATGAAACTTTGACATGCGACGTATCGCAATATAGCCTGCAAAGCATCGAATTACGATACTTTAGCGATGAACGAAACCACGCAACTGATCCAGACGATCAAACGTCAATTGAAAATCCGCGGCTTGAGCTACCGCGATGTAGCCAGCGCGCTGGCCGTGTCCGAGCCAAGCGTCAAGCGCCTGTTTGCCAACGGCCGATTTACCGTAGACCGTCTGGCGCAAGTGAGCGACCTGCTCGGATTGACGCTCGCCGAACTGGTGCAAGAGGCGGCCAGCAGCGAACCGCGGCTGAAAACGCTGAGCGTGACACAGGAAGACGAACTGGTCTCCGACCTGAAGCTCCTGCTGGTTGCGGTGTGCGCGCTGAATCATTGGACGCTGGACAACATCGTCAGTATCTACCAGCTGAGCCAAGTGGAGTGCCTGCAGCGTCTGCTGCGCCTTGATCGCCTGCGTCTGATCGATCTGCTGCCGGGAAACCGCGTACGCATCAACGTCGCCCGCGATTTTGACTGGTTGCCGAGCGGTCCGATTCGGCAATTTTTCCAGAGGCAGGGGCAAGGCGATTTCCTTGACAATGCCTTTGCCGCAACGCGTGACAGCCATGTTTTCGCACACGGCATGCTGACTTCGGACGCCGCTGCGCAATTCCAAAGTGAACTGCGTCGCCTGCGGCAGAAATTCTCGGATTTGCACGAAGAAAGCCTTGTCTTCCCGCTGGCGCAAAGGCAAGGCATGGGGCTTTTGATGGCGATGCGCGAGTGGGAACCCGCCGGCTTTACCGTCTTGCGCCGCCAGGAATCCCGACCTAAAGCGCTGACCTAAGGCGCGATCGCTGCCAGCGGGTCATCCTCTGGAAAGCGGCCATCCAGCGTCGCATCAAGCGGCGGACACTTGCCATCGGCGGTACGAAAGCAAGCATCAAGATATCGTTCTGCAGGCACCAGTAAGCGGCGGTAAAGCTCCTTGCACAACACGCGTGCCGTCTGGCCCGGCCAGCCGGCGGGCACCAGCACATCGGGCAACTCCGGGTCGCGCAGCAAGAGACGGCGGTAATCATGAATCAGTAGCAGGCGCATGAG
>JBIJCY010000036.1:0-14969 GCA_044344385.1 Rhodocyclaceae bacterium
GGCGCAGCGCCTTGAGATCACTTTCCGATTCAAGCAGCGCCTGCGCCGAAACGACGACTTCCTTGCCGGCGTCGGTGAGATCGCGTGCCAGACCGACCCAGTCGGCGACACGAATCTGCTGACGGCGCGAACAGACGACTTCGCCGACGTAAATGATATCAACCGCCGGGTTCTGCGACATTTCGGCGTAGAACTCCATCACTTCCTGTTTCGGCCAGAAGTAGAGCAAGGGGCCCAGGGCAAGCTTCATTTTAAAAAACCTCTTCCGACACAGAGATCACAGAGGCACAGAGAACACAGAGTTATCTCTGCTTTTCTCCGTGTTCTCTGTGCCTCTGCGTACTCCGTGTTGAATGCGGTTCAAGTCTTTAGCGCCACGGACGATTATAAGCGCCCAAAGTCGCCTGATTGCCTTCCGACACCTTGGCCAGATCGGCCTGCCATGCGGGCTTGACGTGGTAGCGCTCACTGTCGCTGGCAAGCGCATCCAGCGCGGCTCGCAGTGTTTTTGTCACCTGCGCGACGTAGGCCGGACTACGCTGGCGGCCCTCGACCTTGATCGCCGAAACGCCGATCTTGGCGATCTCCGGCAGGATTTCCAGTACGTTGAGACTGGTCGGCTCTTCGAGTGCGTAATAGGTTTCGCCATTGACCTCGAAGCGGCCCTTGCACAGCGTCGGATAACCGGCTGATTCGTTGTCGCCGAAACGGTCGATCAAAATACCATTCAGGCGGGTGGTCATCTGCCCCGGCGATTTTTCCCACTTCACGTACTTGGCCGGCGAGCAGGCGCCGACGGTGTTGGGCGACTCGCCGGTGGCATAGGACGACAACCAGCAGCGCCCCTCGTTCATCACGCACAGGCTGCCGAAACCGAAAATCTCGATCTCGACCGGCGTGTTTTTGATCACCAGCTCGACCTGCGCCAGCGTTAGCACGCGCGGCAAAACGGCACGCCGCACACCGAACTCGCGATGCGCGAAATTCACCGCCTCGTAGCTCGTCGCCGAGCCTTGCACCGACAGATGCAAACGCAGATCGGGATAGCGATTTTTCGCGTAGTCGAGCAGACCGACATCGGCCAGGATCACCGCATCAACGCCCAGATCGGCGGCGCCATCAACGGCGCGCTGCCAGTCGTCAACGCGACCCGGTTGGGCAAAGGTATTGATCGCCATCAGCACATGGCGGCCACGCGACTGCGCATAACGAACACCCTCGACCAGTGCCTTCTGGTCAAAGTTAAGGCCGGCGAAATTGCGCGCGTTGGTGTCGTTCTTGTAGCCGAGATAAACCGCGTCGGCACCGTGATCAACCGCGGTTTTCAACGCCGGAAGGCTGCCAGCGGGGCAAATGAGTTCTGGGATTTTCTGGCGCAGCATGACAATTCTCTTGATACGAAGCAGGCAAGTATAGCCACGCCACGCGTTAGGCTATTGATTTTGGTCAATTTACGGCAAATTTGGCGGGCGGAACTCGCGTTTGCCGCTGCTTCAGGCTGTGAAAATATCAAAATCCACCACAGAGACACAGTGGCCCAAGGCCAGGCTTCGCGCAGGCACAGAGTAAACATGCCGCGAAGCAAATCCCGTGGGACAGAGAAAACCATCAGTCTTTAAAGCTTTTCTCTGTGAAATCTCTGTGCCTGCGCGAAGCCTGGCCTTGGGCCACTGTGTCTCTGTGGTGGGGTTTAAAGCTTCCGCGGTTTGCGCGGTGCCTTGGCGAACAGTGGGTCGTACACGGCGTTCGGCAGCAAACGGAGCAGCTTGGCGACAACACCCATCTGCCAGGGAACCACGGCATAGCTCGTACCGCGCTCGATGACCCGCGCAAAACGCCGCGCCGCCTCCGCTGCGGGCAGCAAAAACGGCATGCGATAAGGATTGATTTCGGTCATCGGCGTTTGGATATAGCCGGGGCAAATGGTGACCACTTTGACGCCTGAACCGCGCATTTCGAGGCGCAGACTTTCGAGATAGGAAATTGCCGCCGCCTTTGACGCGCTATAGGCCTCGGCGCCCGGCAGGCCGCGGATGCCGGCCACGGAGGCAACCCCCACCAGACGTCCGCCACCGGCCAGACGCATGACATGAGCAAACGGCGAAAAAGTCGCTGCCATGCCAAAAACATTAACATCCATCACCCGGCGGATGGCATCAAGATCCTCGGCACACTCGGTCAGCGTGCCCACCGAGACGCCTGCATTGGCAATCACGATGTCCGGCGCACCAAACCGCGTGATGAAATTTTCAGCGGCAATGCGTAGCGCGCGGGCATCGGTGACATCAAGCGCATAGCAGACACTCGTGCACGACAGACTTGCCGACAAGACCTGCAGCGCCTCCACGCGGCGCGCTGCCAAACCGAGAATCGCTCCCTGCATCGCGTAGTGCCTGGCCAGCGCCTCGCCAATACCCGACGAAGCGCCGGTAATAAATACCTTCAGCACAGCCTGCACACCACCCCCACAAACAAAAAATCGCCCGCAACCTTGTGGCGCGGGCGATTTCCAAGCTTAGCCAAACTCAACGTACCCCAAGCGTACTTCCTCGTGGCGCACTACGTGCATCACTCAGGGCGACGTTATTTTTTACCGCCGCGTTCGGCGCGTACTTTTTCAATCACTTTGTCAGCACGGGCAACCAGCTCCGAGTAATCCTTGATACCCTCGTTGACCAGCAGATACTTGCCATCGACTACCAGCGCCGGAACCCCCTGAATCTTGGAACCCTGCGCCAGTTGGTCGCCACGTTTACCCTTGCTGATCACACCAAAAGACTTGTAGGCATCGTCAAATTTCTTGGCGTCTACGCCCTGGGCGGTCACCCACTCGGCGATGCTCTTATCGTCGTACAGTTTCAGCCCTTTTTCGTGCAGCGCGTGAAACACGGCGCCATCAAGCTTGGCCAGATCACCGGTCGCTTCAAGCGCATAGAAAAGCCTGGACAAAGCCCCCCACTGGGCACGACCAAAGGAAACCGGCACGCGTTTAAACACCACGTCGGATGGCAGCTTGGCCGACCATTTGCTGATCGTTGGGTGAAATTCGCTGCAATGCGGGCAACCGTAGGAGAAAAACTCAACCACTTCAATCAACGCCGGATTGTCGGTCGCCTGTGCCGGTGTGATGGCAACATAGTCACGACCAAGGGTTTGTGCAGTCGCCGGCAATACAGCGGCAAACAGTGCGACGGTGATAGTGGCAAGCCACCCGGTAATACGCTTGTGCATTGTCATCTCCTAAGCTCCTCAATCTTTCTTGACTACGTTGGCTTCGATACCCTGCTTGGCAAGATCGGTGCGCATACGATTCACTTCGTCCATCTTGCTGAACGGACCAAGACGAACCCGGAACCACACTTTGTCCTGCAACATCACTTGCTGGACGGATGCCTCCAGCCCAATCAACGCAAGCTTCGCCTTTTGGTTGTCCGCATCGCCGGCGTTCTGAAAAGAACCAGCCTGCAGGAAGAGCGGCTCCTTGAGTGCGCCTTCCTTGTCTTTTTCCTTATCGCCCTTGCCTTTGGCTACCTCAAGCGGCTTGGGGTCGGGGATTGCATCGGCGTTGCCGGGCAATATCTTGTAGAAATCGAAGCGCGGCTTGTCGCCGCCCTGCGGAATCGGGTCACCGGGCTTGCCCGGCAGCGGCAAAGGCGCGACCGGCGCAGTGGCGCCCGGTTGCTGCGGTTTGCCATTGGTGGTTGGTGCCGGTGGCTGTTGCCCCTTGGTGGTGAAGGGCACCGGCATTTTATTGATGTACCAGACTACGCCGGCAGCGATCAACACACCGACGACGAGACCGAGGAACAAGCCGAGCAAGGTGCCGCCGCCCGATTTCTTTTTTGTCGCAGCCTTGTTCTGTCTGCGTGGTTTCATGTCACGACTCATTAAGACCCTTCAATTACATCGATTGCGGACAGCTGACACCGAGAATTGCCATGCCGTTGCGGATCACCTGCCGCACGGCGGCGGCCAGCGCTACCCGTGCATCCTTCAGCGCCGGATCATCGACCAGCATGCGCTCGGCATTGTAATAGCTGTGGAACTCAGCCGCCAGATCCTTCAGATAGAAGGCGATCAGATGCGGCGCCAGATCGTTGGCGGCACTCTCGACGAGTTCGGTAAATTCGCCCAGTTTGGCAGCCAATGCCAGTTCACGCGGGTTGTCGAGGCGAGCCAGATCGGCCTCGCCGAGCGACTCAAAGTCGCCCGCCCACTGCGCCAGCACCGAGCAAACACGGGCATGCGCGTACTGAATGTAATACACCGGGTTCTCATTCGACTGGCTCTTCGCCAGATCAAGATCAAAATCGAGATGCTGGTCAGACTTACGCAGCACGTAGAAGAAACGGCAGGCGTCATTGCCGACTTCGCGGCGCAATTCACGCAGTGTCACGAACTCGCCCGAACGCGTCGACATCGAGGTTTTCTGGCCATCACGATAAAGCACGGCAAACTGCACCAGCGCCACGTCGAGCACCGCCGGATCGAGCGCCAGCGCACTGATCGCGCCCTTCACCCGTGAAATGTAGCCATGGTGATCGGCGCCCCAGATATTGATGATGCGATCAAAGCCGCGTTCGTACTTGTTCAGGTGATAGGCGATATCGGAGGCGAAATACGTGTACAGCCCGTTGTCGCGCTGTACGACACGGTCCTTTTCATCGCCAAAGCTCGTTGATTTGAACCATTTGGCACCATTCTGCAGGTAGATGAATCCGGACTTCTCCAGACGTTCGACACAGCGCGCAACCAGCCCGGTATCAAACAGCGATTTCTCAGAAAACCAGACATCGAAATGCACGCCGAACTCTTCCAGATCGCTGCGCCCGTCTTCCAGTTGCTCTGTCAGCACATGATTATGAACGTAGTTCCAGTCTTCGCCGAGCAGGTCCTTGGCATTGGCGATCAGCGCGTCGAGATGTGTTTCGCGCTGCGCCTTCGCTTCGTCGTCGCTACGCTCGCGCTCCGGCAAGCCGGGCGTGCCGGCCAACACCGCGACAGCCGGACGCACATATTTTCCGGCGTGCGCCGTCTGCATCTGCCTGGCCATGTCGCACACGTAGTCGCCCTGATAGGCGTTGGGCGGAAAGGGAACGATCTCACCATGCAATTCAAGATAGCGCAGCCATGCCGACACACTGAGAATATCCATCTGCCGGCCGGCATCGTTCACATAGTATTCACGCGTCACATCCCAGCCGGCGTAAGCCAGCAGGCTGGAGAGGCTGGCACCATAAGCCGCGCCGCGACCATGACCAACGTGCAAGGGGCCGGTCGGATTGGCCGAAACAAACTCGACCTGCACCTTCTTATTGCCGCCAGTCTTCGAACGCCCGAAAGCCTCGCCCTGCGCCAAGACATCCCGCAACACCCCGAGCTTGGCAGCCGCTGGCACATGAAAGTTGATGAAACCGGCACCGGCGATTTCGGCCTTGCTCACCAGCGCTGACTTGGGCAGTTCAGACAGCAGCAATTGCGCCAACTCGCGCGGGTTACGCTTCATCGAACGCGCCAGCTGCATCGCCAGATTGCACGAAAAATCGCCATGCGACGCCTGCTTCGGGCGTTCAATAACAATGGGGGTAGCGGATTCAGCCGGGGCGACGCTGGCCAGCGCGGCGCGCATCAGATCGGCGAGGTGAGACTTGATATCGTGACTCATGGGGTGCTTGGTCTGGGAATTGAGGCAAAGGGCGATTATACGATGCACAGCAAAGGGCTGCTTAGTTGTCCTCTGCGCTGCCATACCGGGACAACCCGTTCAGGGCGATTGCATTTGGCTATACAACCTACCGCAGAGGCGCAGAGATGACGCAGAGAAAGTCAGACTCGCCTATGCTTTGCTCTTCTCTGCGTTTCCTCAGCGTCCTCTGCGCCTCTGCGGTAGGGTTCGATGTTTAAGTAGGATCACCCTGACGGCACGCTGCGTTGCGGCCTCGAATTCACCAATTCGGGATAAACTCTCGCTTCCGTCCCTGACCAAGTTTGCGCCTCGCGCCTGCCATCAACCTCATGCGTCTTTTCCGCCTCGCCAAAATCCTCCGCGTTTCAAGCCGTTACGGCCTTGACGAGATGATTCTCGAACACGAGCCAAGCGGCCGTCTGGCGGCACTTTCGCGCGCTTTCCACTTCTGGCGGCGCTTCGATACACCGTCTGCGGTTCGTCTGCGCCTGGCACTGGAGGCGCTCGGGCCGATCTTCGTCAAATTCGGGCAAGTGCTATCGACGCGCCGCGACCTGCTGCCACCGGACATTGCCGACGAACTCGCCAAGCTGCAGGACCAGGTTCCCCCATTCTCCTCCGACCTTGCGCTACTGCAGATCGAAAAGGCCTATGGCCGCCCGGCACATGTGGTGTTTGCCGAATTCGATGCCATCCCGATCGCCAGCGCATCCATTGCGCAGGTGCATTTTGCCCGGCTGCGCCCTGAGGATGGCGGGCACGAAGTCGCAGTAAAAATCCTTCGTCCCGGCATGCACGAGGTCATCGCCCACGATCTGGCGTTGCTCGATATGTTGGCCGGGCTACTGGAAAAGGTCTGGTCCGACGGCAAACGCCTGAAGCCACGCGAAGTGGTTGCCGAATTCGCCAAGTATCTCTACGACGAGCTGGATCTCATGCGCGAAGCAGCCAACTGCTCGCAGCTGAGCCGCAACTTTGCCAGATCAAAGCTGTTGCAGGTGCCTGAAGTGCACTGGGACATGTGCACGACAACCGTGATGGTCATGGAGCGCATGCACGGCATCCCGATCAGCCAGACCGAAGCCCTGCTGGCAGCAGGCATCGATCTGCCGACCCTGTCGCGCGCCGGCGTCCAGATTTTCTTCACGCAGGTTTTTCGCGACGGCTTTTTTCACGCCGACATGCACCCCGGCAACATTTTCGTTGCCACAGACACAGCCCATCACGGCAGCTACATCGCACTTGATTTCGGTATTGTCGGCACGCTGACTGATGTCGACAAGAACTTCCTCGCGCAGAACTTTCTTGCCTTTTTCCAACGTGACTACAAGCGCGTCGCGCAAGCACACATCGAGGCTGGCTGGGCACCCGCCGACACCCGCGTCGACGAATTCGAGGCCGCAATCCGTGCCTGCTGTGAGCCGTTTTTCGGCCGTCCGCTGCATGAAATTTCCTTTGGCCGCGTGCTGCTGCGCCTGTTCCAGACCTCGCGCCGCTTCAACGTCGAGATCCAGCCGCAACTCGTCATGCTGCAAAAGACGCTGCTCAATATTGAAGGTCTCGGTCGCCAACTCGATCCCAATCTGGATCTATGGACGACCGCAAAACCTTTCCTCGAACGCTGGATGAGTGAACAACTCGGCTGGCGCGCGTTCAAAAACGGTCTGGAGCGCGAAGCGCCGTACTGGGCGCGCACCCTGCCGCAACTGCCACGCCTCGTACATCAGGTGTTGGCACGACCGCCCACACCTGACTCCACCCCATTGCTCGGCGCCATCGCCAGCGCACAGCGCCAACAAAACCGGTTGCTTGGTTTGATTGCCGTTCTGCTCGCAGCACTGCTCGCCAGCCAATACTTGTAAAGAATTCAGGAGAACCTTCATGAACCGCGCCGTCATCAGTGGAACCGGCCTGTACACGGCCCCGCAGGTCATCAGCAACGAAGAGCTGGTCGCCGCCTACAATGCCTATGCAAGCCAGTTCAACGCAGACAACGCGGCGCGCATCGCCACTGGCGAGATAACGAAGCTCGACGATTCAAGCGTCGAGTTTATCGAGAAGGCCTCCGGCATCAAGCGGCGTTACGTAATGGACAAGGCCGGCGTACTTGATCCGCAGCGCATGCGCCCGAAATTTACGCCACGCGCTAACGAGGAAGTATCAATGCAAGCCGAAATGGCCATTGCCGCCGGGCGCGATGCACTGACTGCGGCCGGACGCCTGCCGTCTGATATCGACATGGTGCTCTGCGCCGCGTCGAACATGCAGCGGGCCTATCCGGCAATGGCGGTTGAAATCCAACACGGCCTGGGCATCGAACAGGGCTACGGTTTCGACATGAACGTCGCCTGCTCGTCGGCCACCTTCGCGCTGGAGCAGGCGGTCAACGCCGTAAAGAGCGGCAACGCACGCGCCGTACTGGTCGTCAACCCGGAAATCTGCTCGGCGCATCTGGCATGGAAGGATCGCGACTGCCACTTCATTTTCGGCGACGTGTGCACGGCGATCATCGTTGAAAATGCTGAAACGGCCAGGTCTAAAAACTGCTGGGAAGTCCTCGGCACCAAACTGGCGACCAGCTTTTCGAACAACATCCGCAACAACGCCGGCTTTCTCTCACGCTGCGAAGACAGAGACCCGGCCGACCGCGACCAGTTGTTCGTTCAGGAAGGCCGCAAAGTGTTCAAGGA
Source organism: Rhodocyclaceae bacterium (assembly GCA_044344385.1). GTDB lineage: Bacteria > Pseudomonadota > Gammaproteobacteria > Burkholderiales > Rhodocyclaceae > CAJBIL01. The sequence goes on from JBIJCY010000036.1 coordinate 8,377, forward strand.
AGTCTGCCCGATGGCTGCTGAACACATCACCACGCATCTCGACAGCCTCGGCTTCGTGCCCGCCAGCCTGCGCCGCTTCTGGCTGCATCAGGCCAACCTGGCGATGAACCAGCTGATCGGCCGTCGTCTGCTTGGCCGCGAAGCCACCGCCGACGAAGCGCCGGTGATTCTCGACGAATTTGCCAACACCGCCTCGGCTGGATCGATCATCGCCTTCCATCGCCACAGCAGCGATTTGGCCACCGGTGACCTTGGTGTCATCTGCTCGTTCGGTGCCGGTTACTCGATTGGCAGCGTGGTGGTGAGAAAACACTAACCGGCGCCTGTCGAAACGCTTACAACCCCCAGTTGGCAACCCTTTATGCCGCAACACGCGCACATAACGAAAAGGGCCTCGCCATCGAGGGCGTCCGGGTACTCTGTTGATGCATATAACCTGCTGAAACGCCAGCTGGCCGACGCACGCCATCAAGAGACATTCGTGATATTGACAATTGCTTTGGATGAATGGCAGCTATCTGACCTGGGAATTGCCGTTGAACAGTGTCAGTACTCAGCCTCTTGGCCGCCCTGACTTCAAACATCTTTTAATTGACTTTATACCATTACGGTATAAAGTCAATTCATGCACGTTATAGCCAAGCCTGCCCTAGTTGAATTCTGGGAAAAGCACCCGGACGCCGAGAGTCCATTCCAGGCGTGCTTTCGTACTATGGAAAGTGAGATTTTTACCGACTTCAACGAACTGCGGGCGACATTCGCCAGTGCCGATTACGTAGACGGCCTGACTGTGTTCAATATCGGCGGGAACAAGTACCGACTAATTGCGGCGATTCACTACAACAGGCACAAGGCATTTGTCCGCGCCGTGCTGACACATGCGGAGTACGACCTTGGAAAATGGAAACGGAGGAACTAATGGTATATGCACTTAAAGCGGTGCCTGAGCCGCAAGCCATTCTTCAGGCGTGGCTGCCGTTCAAGCAACTCATCGGCGTAACTTCGGTTCATACCGAGGGCGACTATGCGCAGGCGCGCGCCACAATCGATGCGTTACTTGACGAAGTGGGCGATAACGAAAGCCACCCCTTGGCTGATGTGCTCGACTACCTTGCCGACCAGGTGAAAGCCTACGAGGATGAGAATTTTCTGATCCCAGAGGCGGAGCCAAGGGAAGTGCTACGGTTCCTCATGGACCAGCACGGACTCAATCAAGAGGACATGGGCGACTGTGCCCCACAAAGCCGAATCTCAGACATCCTGAGAGGCAAGCGCTCGATCAGCAAGGAAATAGCCAAACGTCTGGCTCAGCGGTTCCACGTCCGTGCGGATTTGTTCCTGTAACTGCGAATCTGGCATACGCGTGGGGATCGATAATATAATTGACGCCTCGGCATGCCAATTAGATGTTTGTTACAAACTGCATCGATGGAACGTCGGCCGGCTGACGGCCCAGAGTGTGTAAAAACGCGAGAATTTACGCAAGCCTAAATTTTCGGGCATTTTGAGGTCTTCCTGGGGCTGTGTGAAGCTGCAAGACCGCGATTATTCGACCGGCGATATTGGCTCTATTTCGATGGTCTTCGCTTGCGAAGGCGGCTTTGGCGTCGTTGACTAAGACATAAGGGGCCTCAGCCCCGCATTTCCGCCATCAGCACCGCAGGTCCGCGAATTTTCATCACTCGCTTGAGGTTATAGGCGAGGACGTGCAGGCTCATTTCAGTGCTGACGTGCTTCAGCGTCTTCATTAAGAAGTGTGAGCTACCCATCCATAATTTGATCGTCCCGAAGGGATGCTCGACAGTCTGTCGTCGGATGCGCATCGAGTCAGGTGCCTGATCCAGGTGTGATTGCATGGCTTCAAGGACCTCCTCATGCTCCCAGCGAGCGATGCGCCTCTGCTCGCCGGGGGTGCATTTCTCCTTGATCGCGCACTTCTGGCAGTGTGAGCTCCAGTAGCGGTGAAGTTTCATTTCTCTCTCGGTAGTTGAGTACCGCCAGATCAATTTCTGTCCTGCCGGGCACCGGTATTCGTTCTTTCCTTCGTCATAAATAAAATCCGCCCGATCGAATCGACCCGCTGCCTTGGCGCCGGAAGTTGTCGTCTTGGGTACGATGGCTGTAATTCCGGCTTTGTCGCAGGCAAGTATTTCTTCACCCTTGAAGTAACCCCGGTCCGCAACCACCGTCAGGTCCTGAACTTCCATCGCATCGCGTGCAAGCGTTGCCATCGCGGCCAATTGATCGCGGTCGATGCCGATGTTGGTAACCTCGTGCGCCACGATCAGATGATGTTTTGCTTCGACCGCAGTCTGTACGTTGTAGCCGACAACGCCGGTACCTCGAGTCTTCATCGAGCGGGCATCGGAGTCCGTCAGGGAAATTTGCTTGTCCGGCGTTGCATTAAGTTGAACCTCCATTGCCTTGAGCGCCTTCATCTGCTCTTTCAGCGCGGCGATCTTGTCTTGCAGCCGTTCAGTCCGCGCTTTTGCTACGGCAGGCTCCTGCCGATCGGCAGTATCGAGGTCGATCAGGTAGCGATGGATACTCGACTCAATCTCTTCCATCCGGCGCTGCAATTTCGCGCTGGTGAAGTTTCGGTCACGGTTATTGACGGCCTTGAACTTGCTGCCGTCGATGGCAACCAGGCTCTCGGAGAATAAGCCGAGCCGCTGGCACAACACCACAAACTGACGGCACACACTGCGGATGGCTTTGCCGTTGTCTTTGCGGAAATCTGCAATCGTCTTGAAGTCGGGTGTCAGTCGGCCGGTCAGCCACATCAGTTCGACGTTACGCTGCGCTTCCTTCTCAAGCCGCCTACTGGACTGGATTCGATTGAGGTAGCCGTAGATATAGATTTTCAGAAGAGTTGCTGGATGGTACGCAGGCCGCCCTGTTGCCGCCGGTTCAACGCCTGAAAATTCCAGCTTGCCTAGGTCAAGTTCATCGACGAACACATCGACAACTCGTACCGGGTTCGTTTCCGCGATATAGTCGTCAAGCAGTTCAGGAAGCAGCGTGCTCTGGGTTCGGCATTCGCCTTGAACGAAACGTTTCATCCCACCCCCGTGCATGTTTCAAAACATGCTTACAGCATAACTCAAGGGCGGTGGAATTTCAAGCGTTTTCACACACTCTGGGCCATCAGCAGCCGCTCGGGACGCTGGTCGCATTGCGGTCATTCAACCTAGGCCTTGCTCCACACCGGCCATTCGCTTTAGCGGGTCGATATTTTCAGGTTGGCGGTCGGCTGTGCAGCGATTGCTGTCGTTGGCGGGGCTGAAATGATGAGGTTCCGAGCGACGGCTTACTGAGTCCACCAGTCGTTCTAGCGGGTAGTATATGATCCAACTGGCGGTCGGGACCTGGCCAACATGCCGCTACCTGAACGAACGTTAAACTTTGAGACCTGTCGGATGAAAGAATAGGCAGTCTACGATATCGAGATGAAAGTCGGCGCTGGTGAGAGGGCAATAACATTGTTCCTTACCAAGTTTTCGATTTTTCTCGTGCAAGAACAGGCGTGCTAAGGTTTTGGCACAGGAGGAAGTAGTAGATGCCACGCTTGCCCCAGCAGCCTTGGACGACGGAGCTTTCTTGAGGAGGAACGACCATGTCGCAATTTGCACACGAAGTGTCACTCGGGTTTGCCCCGCAAACCTTTCCGCCTGGCGTGCATATTTGTCAGATTTTCAGCGATGACGAAGAGCGGCTTGATTCCCTGCTCGGTTTTCTTCGCAGCGGACTGGCGGCGGGAGAACGCACCGCTTGCTTCACCGAGAAACTCGACGACTCGGTTCTCGCGGAGCACTTGGAAGCGCACGGTCTTTCGCTGGGTGAGGCACGGGATAAGGGGCACCTGATGCAGGCCGGCTCCCGCGACATCTATTTTCAGGACAACCGTTTCGACCCTGACCGCATGCTTGGTCTCCTGAAACAATTTCATGAGGATTCGGTTGCCAGTGGTTATCCTGCGGCGCGCGTCATCGGCGAGATGAGTCCTGAAGTCGAGCATATTGACGGGGGTTCGCGCTTGCTGGAGTACGAGTCGCGTGTCAGCCTGCTGCTCAAGGAACATCCCGTGACCGCCGTCTGCCAGTACGACGCTTCCACTTTCGACGGCGCGACGATCATGAAGGTGCTGAAAGTTCATCCGCTGATGGTGATCCGCGGTGCAGTTGTACACAACCCCTACTACTTGCCGCCCGAAGAGTATCTGGCGCAACAGAAGGTCTGAAGCGGAAGAAGAATCCGTGGTGAGTGGCGCGGCGGCAGACGCCCGGGTTCTCGGCCAGTTGCTGGTCATGCAGTCGATCATCGGCTCGCTGCCGGATGCCGCCATCATGTCCTTCGTCGTGGAGGGACTGGCAGACATTCCCGGGATCGGCAACGTCATTTATCACCCCGAAGCCGGGGCCAATGGCCGCCCGTTGACGCGATTGGCCCTGAACGCCCCCAGTGCGAGTTTCGGCGAACTGAGCTTCCTTGTCACCGACGAGACTGCCTTTGCACCATACCCAGAATACCTGCGGAATTTTTCCTTCATGTTGGCGCTTATTCTGGAAGGGCGACAGCGGGCGCGAGATATTGCCGATCATCAGGCGACGCTCGAAACACGCGTCAGAGAGCGGACGGAAGCACTGAAGGCAAGCGAAGAGCGTTGGAAATTCGCCCTCGAAGGCGCTGGCGATGGCGTGTGGGACTGGAACATCCAGACCGGCGGTGCGCTGTTTTCCAGACGCTGGAAGGAAATGATCGGCTACGCCGAGAACGAGATCGAGGATAGTTCAGCCGAATGGTCGAGCCGTGTCCACCCTGATGACCTGCCCGACGTAATGGCGGCGATTCAAGCCCACCTCGACGGTCAGACCGCCTCGGCGGTCGTTGAATTCCGCATGCAGAACAAGGACGGTCATTGGCAATGGATTCTCGGTCGCGGCATGGTCGTCAGTCGGGATGCGGACGGCAAGCCCTTGCGTCTGGTCGGAACCAATACCGATATCACCGAGCGCAGAACTGCTGCAGACAAGATCGAACATCTGGCCTTCTACGACGCGCTGACCGAGCTGCCCAACAGGCGCCTCCTGCGCGACCGCTTGGAGCAGGCAGTGACCAGCAGCAACCGCCACAATCGGCACGGTGCATTGCTGCTGCTGGACATGGATGATTTCAAGACCCTCAATGATACGCTGGGCCATGACATTGGCGACCAGTTTCTGGTGGAGATAGCACGCCGCCTGAAAGCCAGTGTTCGGGAGGGCGATACGGTCGCCCGGCTAGGGGGCGACGAGTTTGTCGTGATACTCGAAGATCTCAACGAGGATACACTCGCCGCCATGCAGGCAGAGAGCGCTGCCGTAAAGATTCTGCGCGCCGTCAGTCAGCCTTACTTGCTTGATTTGAGTAGTCACGATGGATTGAAGCGCACGCGCAGCTATCACTGCACCTCGAGCATTGGAATCACGCTGTTTGACGGCAACGCCATCACGGTGGATGAGTTAATCAAACGTGCCGATACGGCCATGTATCAGGCCAAGGCCCTTGGCCGCGATTCACTGCGTTTTTTCGACCCGGAAATGCAGGCCGAAGTTACGGCCCGCGCCGCCCTGGATGACGATCTGCGCGAAGCATTGCGCGAGGGCCAGTTTTGCCTCTACTACCAGCCTCAAGTGGACAGTACCGGAAACTGGACCGGCGCGGAGGCCCTAGTTCGCTGGCAACATCCCCGGCGCGGCATGGTGTCTCCCGCCGAGTTCATCCCCCAGGCCGAGGTAACCGGACTGATCCTTCCCCTCGGTCATTGGATCCTTGAAACCGCATGCGCCCAACTGGTGGTCTGGGACAACCTGTCAGGCATGTCGCATCTCACTGTGGCGGTGAATGTCAGCGCCCGTCAGTTCCGCCATGTGGATTTCGTGGATCATGTACTGGCGATAATTGACAGCACCGGTGCCGATCCGACAAAGCTAAAACTGGAACTTACCGAGAGTCTATTGTTTGAGAATGTCGACGACGTCATTTTCAAGATGCATCAACTCAAGGCCGAGGGCATCGGTTTCTCACTTGATGACTTCGGCACCGGGTATTCCTCGTTGGCTTATTTAAAGCGCTTGCCACTTGATCAATTGAAGATCGACCGGTCCTTCGTCACGGACGTGCTAACCGATGCCAACGATGCCGCGATTGCCCGCACCATCGTTGCGTTGGCGCAAAGCATGGGCTTGACCGTGATCGCCGAGGGCGTGGAAACTGAGGCGCAGCGTGAATTTCTTGCCGCCAATGGCTGTACAGCTTACCAAGGGTATTTCTTCGGACGGCCCATGCCAATAGGGGAATTTTCGCAAGGCCCCAGAGCGACTGCGTAGATAGCTTGAACGGCCATTTGGTATGCCAATGTCAGCAGACCGCCTGCAGTCTGGAAGAGTCATCGGCCCAACAAATCTTGAAAATCTCCGGCAACGTCGGTTCCAGACTGATAGCGGTCTGCTGACAACGGCATATCTGGTGACCGGTTCACTTAGCTTTCTGCCGTTCGACTTCAGTTTTTCTTATTTGACGGCCCCCGGCTCTAAGCGGGTTTCCGGCTATTT
>JBIJCY010000037.1:0-14927 GCA_044344385.1 Rhodocyclaceae bacterium
CGCCCTGCCCGCCCTGCGCCATCGCGTAACGACCTCGCCCGAAGCGGAAATCGAAGGCTTCACCGCCGACACCCTGCTCATGGCCCTGCTCGACTCAGTGCCGGCACCGCGCGTCTGAGGGGCCGTAAAAATGCTTAAAAGCTTACCGCAGAGGCGCAGAGATTTCGCAGAGGTGACGCAGAGAAAACCAATTGTTTTAAAAGGTTTTCTCTGCGTCACCTCTGCGTCTCTGCGCCTCTGCGGTAGGTTTCTGATTTTTTCACAGCCTCTGAGAGGCTGAACCCCGTGCTACTCCCCCACCGCAATCTCCTTATCGCTGCCGGCCTGTGGCTGGCCTGCGCTGGTGTGGCGATCTGGCTGCCGGCTGCCTTGCCTGTCTGGCAGACTGCTGGCGCCCTGTTGCTGGCACTGGCGCTTGCCGATGCCTGGCTCGCCCGCAGCATTGGCAACCCGCTCAGCATTGAGCGGCGGATGGCGCAAATCTGGCCGGTCGGCGTCGAACAGACGATTCACCTGCACCTGAGCAATGCGCAGCGTGCTGTACAAGGTCAACTCTATGACCATCATCCCGATGCCTTCGTCGCCGACAAGCTGCCGCTGTCCTTCAACATCGAGGCAGGTCAATGGGCCGAACTCAGCTACCACCTGCGCCCCAACGAACGCGGCGAGCATCTTTTCGGCAAAGTGCAACTACGACTCGTCTCGCCGTTCCGCCTGTGGCTGAGCCAGCACGAAGCCGGCAAGGCCGAAGCGGTGCGCGTTTTCCCGAACTTCGCACGCATCACCCAGTACGCACTGCTCGCCACCGACAACCGCCTGTCGCAACTTGGCGTTCTGCGCCGCCGACGACGCGGTGAAGGTTCCGATTTCGAGCAACTGCGTGAGTACCGGCGCGACGATTCATTGCGCCAGGTTGACTGGAAAGCGACGGCACGCCTGCGTAAGCCAATCGTCCGCGAGTATCAGGACGAGCGCGACCAGCAGATCGTTTTCCTGCTCGACTGTGGCCAGCGCATGCGCAGCCGCGACGATGCACTGTCGCATTTCGACCACACCCTGAATGCCATGCTGCTGCTCTCCTACGTCGCGCTGCGGCAGGGCGATGCGGTCGGCTTCGGGACCTTCGCCCATCCTTCGCCGCGCTTCTTCCAACCGCGCAAATCGATGGCAACGGTGCAGATGCTGCTTAACGCCACCTACGATTTGCAGCCGACCCTGCAAACGCCCGACTACTTTGCTGCCAGCGAGATTCTGAGCCGTCACCTGCGCAAACGTTCGCTCGTCATCCTGCTCACCAACCTGCGTGACGAGGATGATTCAACGCTGCAGCCGGCGCTCATCCAACTGCGCCGTCGCCATCTTGTGCTGGTTGCCAGCCTGCGCGAAACCGGCCTCGAAAAACTGCTGCACAGCCCGATCGAAGACTTTGACGGCGCGCTCAGTTATGCTGCTGCAATCGATTACCGGCAGGCACGCCAGACGCAACTCTCGCGACTGCGCGCACAAGGCATCAACGTGCTCGATACCGAGCCGCCGCAACTACCCGTGGCACTGGTCAATCGATACTGGGAAATGAAGCGTGGCGGCACGATTTAACAACAACAGTCAGGGAGAAAAACATGTCTGAACAGAACCCGTTTGAAAAAAATGAACGGCCAATCCCGGCAGCATGGACCAACAACCCCTTCAAGGCGCCCACGGCGCACGTCGAAGATGCACGCAGCGCGGGTGACGGTAGCCTGGCCAGCGAACCCAACCGGGTTGGCGCAGGTCAGGGCAGCGCCTGGTGGAGCGGCGGCTGGGGGTTGTTCCGCGAAGCAACCGGCTTGTGGATCGGCATGTCCATCGTACTGCTCATCCTGATTACGATCATCAACCTGATCCCGATTGTTGGTCCCTTTGCTTCCTACATATTGATGCCGGTGATCAGCGGCGGCCTGATGCTCGGTTGCCGCAATCTTGAAGATGGCGAAGGACTGAGCTTTGGTCACATGTTCGCCGGCTTCCAGAAAAACTTTGGCCAACTGGCTCTTGTCGGCCTGCTCTACATGCTCGGCATCGCAGCCATCGTGCTCATCGCATTTGTACTGGGACTGGGCGGTGGTATTAGCGCCGCCATGATGGGCGGCAGCGCGGGTACCGGCGTCGCCTTCTCAACCATCATGCTCGGCCTGCTTTTTGGCTTCGCACTGGGGATTCCACTGGCCATGGCAATCTGGTTCGCGCCGGCACTCGTCATGCTCAATGATCTGACGGCCATTCCGGCGATGAAGCTGAGTTTCCAGGGGTGCTTGCGCAATATAGTGCCCTTCCTGCTCTACGGCATCATCGGCTTTGTTCTGGCGATCATCGCCACCATTCCACTGGCGCTCGGCTGGCTGGTCCTGGTACCGACGATGATCTGCTCGACCTATGTCTCCTACAAGGAAATCTTCGTCGCCCAGGACTGATCAGTACGAGTATGTAACAATTTTACAAACCCTAACCACAGAGGCACAGAGGCACAGAGACTTCACAGAGAAAATCTTTTTATACAACTTGTTTTCTCTGTGTTTCCTCTGTGCCTCCGTGCCTCTGTGGTGGATTTAAATATGTTCGCAAACACTCAAACCACCTCCAGGCATGCCGCCGCGCCGCTCGACACGGTGCGGCGGGTGGCCACGCCGGAGGGGTGCGAACTCAACCTGCGCATCGCCGGACCGACGGTCAGGGCGCGAGCCTGGTTGTTTGATTTTGTCATCCGCCTGCTCATCTTCGTTGTTGCCATGCTCGTCCTGGCCAAATTCGAGCGCTTTGGTTCGGGCATTGCAATGCTTCTCGCCTTCGTCCTTGAATGGCTTTATCCGGTTATCTTCGAGGTTTATTGGCGGGGCGCGACACCGGGCAAACGAATGTCCAATCTGGTTGTTCTGCACGACGACGGCACGCCAATCGGCTGGGGCGCCTCCTTCGCCCGCAACACCCTGCGCTTTGTCGACTTTCTGCCTTTCGGCTACGCCTGCGGCCTGCTGACCATGTGGCTCAATGAAGACAGCAAACGGCTCGGCGACCTGCTCGCCGGCACCGTCGTCGTCTACCGCAGCGAAAACCCGCTACCGGTAATCAAGGATAATTTTTACGATGCTGAAGTGCCGCCATTTCCGCTCACACTGGCCGAGCAACGCGCCCTGCTCGAATACCGCCAGCGCGCCAGCACACTGACCGAAGCACGCGCCGACGAGCTCGCTGAACTGGCCCTGCCGCTGACCGAAGGCATGCGCCCCGCTGCGGCGAAAATACGCCTGTTCCGCATCGCCAATGCGCTGCTTGGCCGACGACGCGAAGAGCGGCTATGATCGAATATCTGCAAGCACAACAGACAGCAACCCGGAGGAGAACCGACGATGAAGCACTTTCACCTTGGCGCTACGGTCTTCGCTATAGCGCTGCAAGTCACGACCGCTGCCTCTGCGGCAGATGCCTCTCCGACCGTCTCTGCTTTCGATGGCTGTGTCGCCGGCCGCCTGGCTTTAAACAGCGGTGGAATGACGGCACAGGCGGCTGCTTACAAGGCTTGTCGTGAGCAATACCCGGTGACGCCGGAAGAAAACGAGGCACTGCTCCAGTTACGGCGAAAAATCAGCGCCGGCAGCTCATCGGGCGCGCCTGGCTCGACCAGCATCTCGAGCACTGGGTCAAGCAGCACATCATCCGGAACAACACCAACCAGCTCGACTTCAGCAGTATCTACCCCGGCTGCCAGCCCGCCACCGAGCGCGCCGCCCAGCACGCCAGCCGCAAGTCCCGGCGCATCGGGGGGCAACCCGCACGGCGGGCCTCCAGGGCAATCGAAGAAATAGCCGCCGCCACGTTCAGCAGCCAGCGACTCAAACCTCTTTCGTAACAACAAAGACGCGCTGGGTATTACGCCCTGCCGCCTTGGCTTGATACATGGCCGTGTCGGCCTGCTGCAGCAGCACCTCGGCGCTGACAAGCTGACCGCGGAAGAGTACCGTGCCGATGCTTGGTGTGACGCTGCAGGACGCCTCACCCAGCCGGTAGTGCTGGCCGAGGACACTCAATATCTTGTCGCCGATGATCCGGGACTGGCTTTCAGCGAGTCCGGCGTCTTCGGGCAAGCCTTCCAGAATGACCACAAACTCGTCACCACCGTAGCGGGCAACGGTATCGCCCTCACGAACGCAGGTGACAAGACGTTCGGCGACCTGCCGCAACAGGCCGTCCCCACCGTCGTGTCCGAATTCGTCATTGACCGCCTTGAAACGATCAAGATCGATAAACATCACCGCAGCATAACGGCCGCTGCGTGCGCTGATGGCAAGCGAGCGCTTGAGGCGGTCTTCAAACAGGCGGCGATTCGGCAAGTGGGTGAGCGGGTCGTTGAAGGCCAGCGCTCTGATCTCTTCCTCTGCCAGCTTGCGCGCGGTGATGTCGCGCGAGATCACCATGACGCGGACAACCTTGCCGTCGCGGTCGCAGATCGCACAGCCGCGTGACTCCATGTTGTGAATTTCGCCATTGCGGCCGACAAAACGGTATTCGATCTGCTGGCCGATACCCGTTTCAACCGTTTCACAAAACACCTGACGAACACGATCTCGGTCGTCACGATGGATTTCGGCAAAGGAGTCGGTTCCCCGCAACTCGCTGACCTCGTCGATGAAACGTTGATATGACGGGCTGTTGTAAAGACGATGACCGTCTACGTCGAGTACGGCAATGAAGTCACTGAGGTTTTCGGAAATTTGCCGGAAAAACTCCTCCTGCTCGCGCAATGTCGCCTCAATCTTCTTGCGCTGGCTGAGGTCAATGTCAATACAAAACAGCTCCGGCGGATGCCCCGGAGTTCTAGTAATGACGTGGCTTGAAAACACATCGACCCGTGAGCCGTCGTGGCGCATCAAAGACAGCTCCCCGGCCGGAACGGCTTCGCGGGTGGCGATCATGCGGGCGATCGCCTGTCGGGTTTCGTCACGAATTTCGGGAGGAATAATGAGGTCGAGCAGGTTGCGGCCAACGGCCTCTGCCTGGGTGTAGCCGTAAAGTTTCTCCGAGGCTTCGTTCCAGTAAAAGGTTGTTCCGTCCTCGCTATAGCCCTGGACCGCCACCGCCGGCACGGTGCGCAACAGGTTGTTAAAACGCTGTTCGCTCATGCGCCGCGCGGCATCAGCGAGGTTACGCTCGGTCAGGTCACAAAAAGTGATGCGAATTTCCGGCTGTGCGTCGCGGCCGGGAATACCCCGGCAGTCAAGGCGCGCCGGAAAGGTCGCTCCGTCGCCGCGCTGCAGCGTCAACTCGACGCTGACCGGCTCCAGCAGATGCTGCAGAATGCTGTCGAACAGACGCTGCCAGCGTAGCGAATCTTCGGGGCTGACCAGCGTGCTGAAGGCGCGTCCGAGCAGTGCGGCCCGATCGACCCCCAACAATGCGGTACCGGAAAAATTGATCGCCTCGACAGCAGCCAGACGGTTAAGCGTCAGGTAGCCGACCGGCGCAAAATCATAAAGACTGGCGTAATGATCGCAGAGATCCTGCAAGGCGACCTGATCCTGACGCAAGGCATCAACAGCCGCTGAGTCCGGGGTTGCCTCGTCTGTCACCGGCGATCCTTAAAGAAAAGTAGACTAATGAGAACTTGAGCATATGCCAAAGTATTCAACAAATAGCATTTTAGCATAGACGGACAATGGCGCGAAACATTGCCGCGGGCAGACCCGTCCGGCATAGCGCGCAAGAAGCACGCCAGAACACCGGAAGCACCGCCTGCGCTAGCGGATGGTACATATTCAGCATGGCAACGGTCTACGCTGTAAAATTTTTCGACAAATCTGCTCGATGATGGAACAGACAATTGAGCAAGGCTGACGCACCAATTCAATACCCCGAAATATTTTCGGGTATGCTCCACATTTCAACAAACCACAATCAACAGGGGAACAAATGGATGCTTTGCTCAAGCTTGGGTGGCTCGCCGGCGCAGGCGGTGCGCTGCTCTGCCTCGTTGGCGTTGCGGCGCGACTGGGCGGCGCTTTCTGGATCGGTGGTTTTCAGACGGGAACCCTGTTGCAGGCAGGAACGGCGGTCATGGTTTTCGCGTGCTTCTGCCTGCTCGTGGTGCTGACACAGCGCGACCGAAGCCGCTAGTCGAAGGCCTCCCCGTCATGTAACGCGGCCTGCGGCCACCGCCATCAGTCGATGCTGTTCCAGACCATCGCCACGCCATCAAGCAGCAAATCTGCGATATCAGCACGTTCTGTGTTTCCGCGTTCGCGCTGTCGCCTGCTGCGTTCGCGTTCGTTGGACAGAATGTTTTCAGCCAGCACTTCCGGCGTTGGCGCAGCGCTTCGCCGCATCGCCATCTGCTCATAACCGGCGAGCGCCGCCTCGACGGCCTGTGGATCAAGAATCGCGATCGGAGCCCGACAGTGCGTACAGACGCTGTCCCTGCGGATATCGACCGGCGCGCCGCAACCGGTGCAGCGAACCACGCCGATACGCAACTTGAGCTGATCGATCTCGGCACCGGTCAGTTGGCGCACAAAACCTTTCTCAATCATGAACTGGGCAAAGGTGATGAAGCGCCCATGCTGCTGCAGACAGCGCAGGTAGACAAATAATCCACTCTTCACGCGATCCTGCGACTCGATCAGACGCTCATCACAACGCGGGCAACGTAAAACAGTGGCGAGCGGCAGACTTTGCTCGTCGCAATGCTCATGAATCAGCTTGAACAGGGCGATCACACTGGCGGGCGCCAGTTGCAGGCTTTCGTACTCGTCGAACCAGATCCCCTGACAGGCAAAGCACAGATCCAGCTCGATCTGCCCACTGATCTTGCGCTCGAAACTGCGCGTCACCATTGGCGTACGACACGAGGGGCAAAGGGAGGTTGGTGTGCAGGGCATGCTTATTCAGGCGACATCGCTACAGCGTCGGATTGTTTTCTTCAGAAAAACGGCGATAGTGCATATCCGATTTGAGAATGTGCGTCAGCAACCATTCCTGCAAATAGCGCCGCACCCCCTCCTTGTCCAGAATACCACCGAGCGCCGCCACATTAAAGGTGGCAACCTTTGCGACAAACGCAGCATGCTCTCTTTCATGGGCGTCAAGTTGCGGGTAACCCATCCGGCGCAGATGTTCTTCTTCGTCTCTGAAATGAATCTGGGTGTAGTCAAAAAGACCGGACAGTATTTCGTGAAGCACCATAGAGGACTCAGCATTCTTTTCCCTCGGCAAATCACCGAGCTGGTTGATCATGTCGATCAGCTTCCGGTGCTGCTGGTCGAGATCGGCCACGCCGACGCTATAGACATCGCTCCAGACAATTTTCTCAAGCGCTTGTTCACTCTTTTCACTGCACGTCAGGGCAACAGCCAGAATCTCGGCCAGCTCAGCGCAAATCCCGACAATCGATTGCTCCACCGAAACGAGCAAGACATCGGCCGAAGCGCCTTCACGCAGTGCAGGTTCGAGCGCTGAAACGACGCGGTGTAAATCCATCATGCCGAGCATTCCGACACGCCCCTTGAAGGCATGCGCCAGCTTGGCCGCCTTGTCCGACTGCCCGGCCGCAAGCTCACCGCGTATCTGCCCCGGAAACTCGCCGGCCGTCTCCACAAACTCCGCCAGCCAGTGCAGGTAGCGATCCTGTTTGCCATTAAAGCGCGAGAGACCCGCGACAAAATCGATACCGCTCGCGGTGCTCAACGCACTCCCGGCAGCCGCCCCGGACTGCGACAAAGCGTCTGTCGCGCGCGCAGCCATCTGCTTTTCCCGGGGAATCCACTTGGCCAGCGTACGGTAAAAACCGGCATTGTCAAAGGGTTTGCCGATATGATCATTGACACCGGCTTCGGCGGCGTTTTCCTTCTCGTGCGCCATGGTATGCGCCGTCATGGCAATGATCGGCAGCTTTTTGAAACCGGGCAATTTGCGTAATTCGCGCGTTGCCGTAAGGCCGTCCATAACCGGCATCTGGACGTCCATGAGAACGAGGTCGAAGACGTCGGCGCCGGATTCACTGAGAATATCGAGCGCCTCCTGACCGTTCTCTGCCATGCGCGGAACAACGCCCACTGCGGCCAGCAACGCTTCGACGATCTCGCGGTTAAGCGGTTGATCTTCGGCGACGACCACACGGGCGTTCTGGTAGCGCGCCGGTAGCGCTTCAGCATCGACCACTGCCGGCATCAACGCGCGCTCATCGTCCTGCGCCAGCCAGAGCCGCAACCGGAAAGTAGTGCCCGTTCCCTCAACGCTGCTGACACTGATCTCGCCACTCATCATTTCAGCCAGCCGCTTGCTGATTGCCAAACCCAGGCCGGTGCCACCAAACTTGCGGCTGACCGTGGCGTCGGCCTGCGAGAAAGGTTTGAACAGACGCTCAAGCTCTTCGGGGCGCATACCGACACCGCTATCCTCCACTGAAAAATCAAGACAGATGCGGCCTTGTTCCCGGGCATGCACACCGATGCGTATTTCAACGTGACCAGTCGAGGTGAACTTGATGGCGTTGCCAAGCAGATTGAGAAGAATCTGTTCAATCCGCAAGGGGTCGCCCAACAGCACATCCGGCACCGCGTCGTCGATCGTCACCCGCAGTCCCAGCCCCTTTTCTTCCGCACGGTGCGCCATCACCGAACTGCAGCGCTGCACCAGGGCACGCACGCTGAACGCGATGGTTTCAAATTCCATGTGCCCGGCTGCGATCTTCGACAGATCCAGCAGATCGTTGATGATGCGATTAAGGTGTTTTCCCGAGGTGGTGATCTTCTCCAGATAGTCACGCTGCCGGGGGTCGGTACTCATCTCCTGGGCAAGACCTGCCATACCAATCACGGCATTGAGCGGCGTGCGCAGCTCATGGCTCATGTTGGCGAGAAACTCATCCTTCGTCTGGTCGGCGAGCTTTGCCGCAGCAAGGGCCTCATTGAGCGACTCAGCAGCCAGCTGCGCCTTGTGCAACTGCTCATCAAGTGCGGCTGCCATGGCATTGAAACCATCTCCCACCAAAGCCAGTTCATCACGCGCTTCGAGGTGAATTCTTGCCGCGAGATTACCGCCGGCAATTGTCGCCGCGCCTGCTGACAAGCGGCGTACTGACTCGATGACCGAGTAATAAGCACCAAAGGAAACATAAGCCAGTAGCAGTAGGAAAATGGCGGCCACACCAATCTGCAAATACATGTGGATTTGCAGACTGAAAATGCGCGCTTCGAGTTGCTGATTAAGCGTCGGCAACAGGGTATCAAACAGCTCGCGGTAACCAATATCAATAGCCAGCGTAAATCTGTCGAAAAAATCGGTGGGGCTGACGACAAATTTTCCGCCAAGGATGTCTGTGTCAAGGAGGCTCACAGCCAGCCCGGTCGCTTCGCCAATATCTCGGGCAAAAAGATCCAGTTTTGCGGCAATTGACGGAGAATAACGGCCTACTTTCTCCAGATCCCACGTCAGATGCGTCACCGCGTCCTTGAGCAGGATGCTATGCACGGCAAATGAGATGCGGTCGGCGTCGGTCAGTTTTTTTCTGACCAGAACGCCAGTGCCTTGGGCGCGCATCTTGCCAAGGCCTTCCAGCAGGTCCGGCAGGCTCCTGACCAGTGTCTCGGCCAGATAATAGGTATCAATTTCGCTATCCAGATTGAGCCCGCCGGCATCAGCGACCTGTACCTGAAAGCGAAGAAAACGCTCGATCAGCTGGCCGTGCGTCGCCAGTGTTTCGCCCACCTGCATATCCATGACACCGGCCCGCAAACGCTGCCAATCGCCCTTGATCGCCTGCCACTCGGCACGGCTACCGAGCAGCGTGGAATGGCGTGATTCAACCGCATCAACGAGTTTGAGCGCCGCGTCCACGTCGTCGCGTTTATCCTCCAGCTTCTTGCGCATGGCAGCGTCACCACTGAGGAAAGCCGCCGAAATTCCCCGATGCTGCTGTGTGAGCTGGATCTGCCGCTGTAGCGGCAGGAGGAATTCAGTGACCGCGAGTTCGTGACGGAGCTGCCGGATGTCTTCGTACAAATAAATCGTCAGCGCGATGAGCAGAACGGTGATCGAAACACAGGCAAGCGCGCCGGCCACGGCAAACTTGCCCGGATAACGCAGGCGGTTCATCAGACCAACGGCGGGTGCGAAAAAACCTTGCATCGCTTATTTCCTTGTCGCCCGGGACACGCTACCCGGACTAACTGCGCTCAGCCGGCGGCGCAACCTTCACCACCTCTTCCAGTGTCGTCACGCCTGCTGCAACTTTCATCGCACCGGAGATCCGCAAGGGTTTCATCCCCTCACGGAAGGCAAGATCGCGAATTTTTGCGATTTCGTGTCCGGCACTGATTGCTTGCTTCATATCCGGCGAAAGCATCAAAATTTCATAGAGGCCGACACGGCCCATATAACCGGTCATCCGGCATTCAAGACAGCCGACCGGCCGGTGAAAATGCGTCGGCCGATTGGCTTTCCAGGGTGTCACCAGGTTATCCCACATCGCATCCTCCTCCGGCGTTGCCGGAAAAAATTTCTTGCAGTGCGGGCAGAGAATACGCACCAGACGCTGCGCCATGATACCGAGCATCGTGGCGCTCAGCAGATACGATGGAACACCAAGATCAAGCATGCGCGTGATCGCTGACGGCGCGTCGTTGGTATGCAATGTAGATAGAACGAGGTGGCCGGTCAGTGCCGCCTGAATCGCCATCTCGGCAGTTTGCAGATCGCGGATTTCGCCGACCATGATGATGTCCGGGTCCTGCCGCATCAAGGCGCGAACGCCCTCGGCAAAACCAAGATCGATCGACTGCAGCACCTGCATCTGGTTGAATGCCGGCTCGACCATTTCGATCGGGTCTTCGATGGTGCACACATTGACCTCGGAGGTGGCCAACTGCTTGAGTGTTGAATACAAGGTGGTGGTCTTGCCCGAACCGGTCGGACCGGTCACCAGAATGATGCCGTTCGGCCGCTCTGACATTGACTTCCAGCGTGCCTGATCGTCATCCGAAAAGCCAAGTTCGGCAAAGTCACGCACCAGCACCTCGGGGTCGAAAATCCGCATCACCAGTTTTTCGCCAAAAGCGGTCGGCAAGGTCGACAGGCGCAGCTCAATTTCCTGACCGTCGGCCGTTCGTGTCTTGATGCGGCCATCCTGCGGCCGACGCTTCTCGACCACGTCCATGCGACCGAGAATTTTGATGCGGCTGGTCATCGCCGCCATCACCGTCATCGGGATCTGATAAACCTGATGCAGCACACCGTCGATGCGAAAACGTACCAGACCGAGATCGCGTCGTGGTTCGACGTGAATATCACTGGCGCGTTGATCAAAGGCATATTGCCAAAGCCAATCGACAATATTGACGATGTGCTGATCATTGGCGTCGAACTGCTGGTTACTCCGGCCGAGCTCAACCAGTTGCTCGAACGAGGCCAGGTTGCCGCTCTGCAAGCCGCTCTGGGCCGCCTTCTTGACTGAGCGTGCGAGATTGTAAAACTCGACGAGATAACGCGCCACATCGACCGGATTGGCCATGACGCGACGAATTTCTTTCTTTAGAATCGGCGCGAGCTCTTTTTCCCATTCGCGCAGATAGGGTTCTGTCGTCGCCACGACGACCTCACGCGTCGTCACTTTCACCGGCAAAATGCCGAAGCGCGTCGCGTAAGCCGATGACATCACATCGGTGACCGCCGTGAAATCGACCTTGAGCGGATCGATATGAAAATATTCCAGCTCCATCTTGCGCGCCAGCCATTCGCCCAGATCTTCCAGCGTAAGTGGCTTGTTGGGTGGCAACTGTGACTTCCACTTCTGGTCGGCAATGATAACCAGCGGATGCACCACCAGACGCTTCAGGCGATTCTCTGCAATCAGGGCATCGGCATCGGCCTTGAGAACAAGTTCGTCAGCAACCAGCAGGCCAAGCACTTCAGCCAGGGTGAGGCGGTGTTCATGAACGGTGTGGGCCGTCTTGTTCGGCATCTGCAGCATTCCCGAGTGATGATGCGATGACTATACCTGACATGGCGCAAATGGCTCAATGCCGAGCGAAAAAGTCCTCGCCCAACGACAAATACAATCAGCCTATAATCAAACGTTGATGGACGACTTTGACGATCCAAACATCAGGAGACCTGCATGAAAAACGCACTGTTCATTGCTACCCTCAGCGCCACGCTGTTCGCCTTTCCGGCATTGGCGCAGCAAGGCCCCGGCACCGCTTCGGAAGCAGCCGTAATGAGTGGCAAGGCCGCCGGCCAGGGTCAGGGAAAACGCGGCCCGGCCGATTGCAGCAAGGCCAAGGACGCCGAGCAGTGCAAGGCACGCCAGGCGGCACACCAGAAAGCAGTCGAGGCCTGCAAAGGAAAGAAAGGCCCGGAACGCAAGCAATGCATGCACGAGCAGGCGCAGAACGTCGACTGCAGCAAGGCACGCAATCCGCAGCAGTGCGAGTCGCGCAAGCAGGCCTACGCCGCGTGCAAGGAGAAGAACGGCCCGGAGTTCAAAAGCTGCGTAAAGGAAAAGATGCCGCCCGTTGACTGCAGCAAATCCGCCGATGCAGCGCGTTGCGAGCAACACCAGAAAGCACGGGAAGCCTGCAAGGACAAGCCTGCAAGCGAACACCGCCAGTGCCTGCGTGACAATCTGGCGGCAAAAAAATAATCTGTGAGTTGGAACGTTCGCCTCGATCATTGCCGGATAAAACAATGAAAACTCGGATCAAAACTCCGAGTTTTCATATAAACTACGCCCATGATCTTGCGAACACACCACCTTGAGCGGCTAAAACGGCAGCTTGCCAACTTTCCGGTGGTTGCAATGCTGGGCGCCCGGCAGGTCGGAAAAACGACGCTTGCCCGGCAACTGGCGCAGGACTGGGGTGGCCCAAAGCGTCATTTTGATCTGGAAGATCCGGATGATCAGGCTCGACTCGCCGACCCGGCTTTTGTCCTGCGGGACTTGAAAGGCTTGGTGGTACTCGATGAAGTTCAGCTACGCCCGGATATATTTCCCCTGCTGCGGGTGCTGGCAGACCGCCCCGACACACCCGCGCGATTTCTAATTCTGGGCAGTGCCGCACCTGAATTACTGAAGGCGACCGCTGAGAGTCTGGCTGGCCGCGTCGTTTTCCACGAACTGGATGGACTGACACTGAGCGAAATCGCGCCGTTCGCCTCAGAACCAGGCTGGCTGGATACCCGTTGGCTGTGCGGCGGATTTCCACGTGCGTTACTGGCAGGCGACTTGCCGCATAGCCGGGAGTGGAGGGATGCATTCATCCGCACTTATCTTGAACGCGACCTACCGCAACTGGGCATCAACCTCCCGGCGCTGACACTGCGCCGTTTCTGGACAATGCTGGCGCACTACCACGGGCAAACATGGAACGGGAGCGAACTGTCGCGCGCTCTGGGCGTAACTGACAAAACAGTATCGCGTTATCTGGACATTCTGGAAGGGACATTCATGGCATTTCGCCTGATGCCCTGGCACGCGAATATAGGCAAGCGCGAGGTCAAAGCACCCAAGGTCTATGTCGCGGATAGCGGCTTGTTGCATAGTTTGCTGGGCATCGGCGGGCAGGATGCCTTGTTGGCGCACCCCAAATGTGGCGCATCGTGGGAAGGCTTCATTTTGCGCGAAATCATTCGCCGCTTTGAGGCAAAGCGTGACGAAGCCTATTTCTGGGGTGTGCACGCCGGTGCGGAACTGGACCTGCTGATCATCAAGGATGGTCAGCGACTGGGATTTGAGATAAAACTGACAAAATCACCCCGCGCAAGCGCTTCGATGCACTCGGCAACAAAAGCCCTCGGCCTCGATCATCTCTATGTAATGTGCCACGGAGAAGGCGAGCCATGGCCCTTGGCGCAGGATGTGACGGCGGTTCCAGCGACGTGTCTTGCTTCTGCGCAATGGCAGCCACTCGCGCGGCCATCATCGCCGGGCTGATCCAGCGAAATTTCTGACAAGCTTCGGGAAAGGCTGCAAGAGGACAAGCAGCAGACCGCAACGAAGTTACGGCCTGCCACTGACCATTACTTGCTACCGGAAGAGAGCGCCAGCATCAAATCATTGATGCGCTTGACGAAGCCTGCCGGATCATCCAGCGTGCCGCCTTCAGCCAGTGTCGCCTGCTCCAGCAGCAGATTCGCCCAGTCGTCAAAGCGGGCTTCCTCGTACTTCAGGCGCTGCAGAGCCGGGTGCTTCGGGTTGATTTCAAGAATCGGTTTGCTGTCGGGCGCTTTCTGCCCGGCCGCCTTGAGGATACGCGCCAGATTGCCGCCCAGATCGTGTTCATCGGCAACCAGACACGAAGCTGAATCGGTCAGGCGGTGCGTGATGCGCACGTCCTTGACCTTGTCGCCCAGCGTCGCTTTCACCTTGTCGAGCAGTTCCTTGTACTCGTCGGCAGCCTGCTCGGCTTCCTTCTTCTCGGCTTCGTCTTCCAGCTTGCCCAGATCCAGCCCGCCCTTGGCCACCGACTGCAATTGCTTGCCTTCAAACTCGGTCAGATTGCCCGAGACCCATTCGTCGACGCGATCGGAGAGCAGCAGCACTTCGATGCCCTTCTTGCGGAAGATTTCAAGGTGCGGGCTGTTTTTCGCAGCGGTGAAGGTTTCGGCGGTGACGTAGTAAATCTTTTCCTGGCCTTCTTTCATGCGACTCACGTAATCGGCCAGCGAGACGACTTCTTCCGGCGTATCGAGGTGGGTCGAGGCAAAGCGCAGCAGCTTGGCGATCCGGTCCTTGTTGGCGTGATCTTCGCCGGTACCTTCTTTCAGCACACGACCGAATTCCTTCCAGAAGGTGACGTACTTTTCCTTCTCGGCAGCATCATCGGAATCAGCCATGCCTTCGAGCAAACCGAGTACCTTCTTGACGCAACCGCCACGGATCGTTTCGATGTCACGCGATTCCTGCA
>JBIJCY010000265.1:0-4411 GCA_044344385.1 Rhodocyclaceae bacterium
CCGCTCATACCATTTGCGAAAGCCCAGTTTCTTGAGACTGGCGAGCGAATCCACGAGTCACCTCCTGCCAACAGTGAGCTTTCAGTGTAGACGCTGTAGCGGAAATGCAAGGACAAGACGCGGGCGAAGTACGGCGCTTTACTTACCAGGGTGAGCCGGACAAGCCGGACCACAATTCGTTGAGATCAGGGAAATTCCATTTGGCGGGGTCTTCGCGACCGGCAATTTTTTCGGGGCAACCTGTACGCGAGAGATCGATGACTTCCGGCTTGATCCGGGCGTTCGCCTTGGTCGAGAAGAACACCTTGACGCGCGGTGTCAGTAGCGACTTTTCAGCTTGCTCGACAACGATGCCGAGGCGCCCGGAACTGAGCAGCACCAATGAGCCGATCGGATAGATGCCAAGACTCTTGACGAAAGCTTGAAAGATTACCGGATCGAAATGCCCCTTCGTCCACTCGGCCATCTTGCGCAATGATTCTGCCGGGTCCCAACCCGCCTTGTAGGGGCGATTCGACGTAATCGCATCATAGACGTCACAGACTGCGCCCATCTTGGCGAATTGGCTGATTTCTTCGTCCTTCAGATGTTTCGGGTAGCCCGAACCGTCGGTCTTTTCGTGGTGATGCAGGACCACATCGAGCGCCACCGGGTCGACACCGCTACCCGCCAGCAGCATCTTGTAACCCTCTTCCGGATGGCCTTTAATGATGGAGAACTCTTCATCGGTCAGCTTGCCCGGCTTGTTCAGCACATCCATCGGCATTTTGGCCTTGCCCAGATCATGCAGCAACCCAGCGATGCCGGCCGAGCGGGTTTGCGCTTCGTCAAGATTGAGTTGTTTTGACAGGGCAACCATCAGCGCGCAGACGGCAACCGAGTGCATGTAGGTGTAATCATCGGCAGTTTTGAGGCGGGCAAGGCTGATCAGAGCGCCGGGATTACGCGTCACCGAATCGGAGATCTCCTCGACCAGCCGCTGAGCACCCGCAGTGTCGACGGTTTTTCCCATGCGCGCCTCGTTAAACATTGAGGTCACGGCCTGCTTGGATTTGGCGCAGATTTTTACGGCACGGGCGATTTCGGCAGCAACGGGCGTTCGCTTGACCTCACGGACCTGCGCCGCCGCCAGCGTTAGCTCAGCCTCGACCTGCGCTTCAGATTCACTCTCGGAAATCGCCCGTTCGCCGGGCGCGACATCAACCCCTTTGGCGCAGTCGATCCACACCTCTTTGATACTGCTCGCCAGGATGCTGTCGATATCCTTGGCGTCGGTGATAATGAACCCGGTGCGCCAGAACGGATGCTCCATCCAGGAGCCACAAAACTCCTTGAGGTGCATGCCGACAGTGAGATTCTGAACACTGATTCGCTTGAGCATTGGCCTGTCCATCGGAACGAAGGAGTTTTTGGCACAGTCTATCCTGAATTGTTCTGCCACAAAACAAAAGAGGCCCGCAGGCCTCTTTTGTCGGAGCACATTTGCTTGTTACAGGCCGGCGTCGGCCTTCAATGCAGCAGCCTTGTCGGTTGCTTCCCAGGTGAATTCCGGCTCGTCACGGCCGAAATGGCCGTAGGCTGCCGTCTTCGTGTAGATCGGGCGCAGCAGGTTAAGCGACTGGATGATGCCTTTCGGACGCAGGTCGAAATGCTTGCCGATCAAATCAACGATTTTCTCGTCGCTGATCTTGCCTGTGCCGAAGGTGTTGACCATCAGCGAAACCGGCTTGGCAACGCCGATTGCGTAGGCGACCTGAACTTCGCACTTGTCCGCCAGACCAGCAGCGACGAGGTTCTTTGCCACATAACGCGCGGCGTAAGCAGCCGAGCGGTCAACCTTGGACGGATCCTTGCCGGAGAAGGCCCCGCCACCGTGACGTGCAGCACCGCCGTAGGTATCGACAATGATCTTGCGACCGGTCAGGCCGCAGTCACCGTGCGGGCCGCCGACAACGAAGCGACCGGTCGGATTGACCAGATAGCGCGTGCCGGCAGTCAGCAGTTCCTTGGGCAGCACCGGCTTGATGATCAATTCGATCACGGCTTCTTCGATCTGCGCGTGTGACACATCCGGACCGTGCTGGGTCGACACGACAACGGTGTCGATCGCCACCGGCTTGCCGTCGACGTACTTGACGGTAAGTTGGCTCTTGGCGTCCGGGCGCAGCCACGGCAGGCGGCCATCCTTGCGGACTTCGGCCTGACGCTGCATGATGCGGTGCGCGTAGTAGATCGGCAGCGGCATCAGCGAAGGCGTTTCATTACAGGCGTAACCGAACATCAGACCCTGGTCACCGGCACCCTGATCGAGGTCGATACCCTGACCTTCATTGACGCCCTGTGCGATGTCCGGCGACTGGCGGTTGATCGCTGTAAGAATGGCGCAGCTCTTGTAATCGAAGCCGATGTCAGAATCGGTGTAGCCGATACGACGCACGGTTTCCTGCGCGATGGTGCGATAGTCGATGTGCGCCTTGGTGGTGATTTCACCGGAGATGACGACCAGACCGGTCGACACCAGTGTTTCACAGGCGACACGGCCGGCCGGATCTTCGGCGAGAATACCGTCGAGGATGGAATCCGAGATCTGGTCGGCAACTTTGTCGGGATGCCCTTCGGAAACGGATTCCGAAGAAAAAAGATATTCACTGGCCATGTGTTCTGCTCCAAAACAAAAAACCCCGTTGCGGCTGCGTGGCCGGCTCCGGGGTATGAGCAGACGACGCTTTAGCAGTATTTGGGCAGGCTTTTTTTGTCTGCCTCCGCCCTGCAAGTTGTCCTGATTAACTCGGCGGATACATAATTCTACTTTTTTCACCGGCTGCGGGTCAAATCTGCTGTCAACGTGTTGTCAATAAGGCTATTGCGTGATCCTTCTTTTTCGCTTTCTCAGCCGTCTGCCACTGGCCTGGCTGCACGCCCTCGGCGCCCTGATCGGCTGGCTGGCCTGGATTTTTTCGCCAACCTATCGCCGCCATATGCAGGAGAACCTGCTGCTGGCGCTTGGCAAGGAGGGTGCGCAGCGTGTCCGCCCCGCTGCCATTGCCGCAGCCGGCAGGGCCATGTTCGAATTGCCCAAGATCTGGCTCAATCCACTGGAGGATGCCGCTGCACGCGTCGTCAAGGTCAGCGGCTGGGAATTGGTTGAAGCGGCTAGTCGTGAGGGCAGGGGCATTGTTTATCTGACACCGCACCTTGGCTGCTTCGAGATCATTGGCCAGTATCTCGCGACCCACGCCCCGATTACCTGCCTTTACCGGCCGCCCCGGCAGGCCTGGCTGCAGACCATGATCGAAGCCGGACGCATCCGTCAGCAGTCGTATCTGGCGCCGGCGGACCTCTCCGGCGTACGCATTCTTCTCAAGGCGTTGAAACGTGGCGAAGCAGTCGGCATGCTGCCCGATCAGGCCCCGAAGGTCGGCGAGGGACGCTGGCTGGATTTCTTCGGCCGCCCGGCCTATACGATGACGCTGGCCGCCCGGCTGACCGAAAGCGGTGCAGCGGCGATTATGGTGTGGGCCGAACGGCTGCCGGCCGGTGCCGGTTACCATTTTCATCTGCAAGCGCCAACGCACCCGTTTAGCGGCACGACCGAGGAACGTGCGCTGCAGATCAATCACGAAATCGAGCATTTGATCAGGCAGTGCCCCGAACAATATCTGTGGGGGTACAACCGCTACAAGCGTCCCAAGGGCGCTGATGCGCCACCTGCGAACCAGGAAACACCCTGATGCAACTCGCCTTTTGCCTCTACAAATATTTTCCGTTCGGCGGCTTGCAGCGTGACTTTCTGCGTATCGCGCTGGCTTGCCAGTCACGCGGACACGCGATCCGGGTATATACGTTGGAATGGCGCGGTGACGTTCCCGAGGGATTTGAAGTCGTGCATGTTCCGGTCAAGGCACTGACCAATCAGCGGCGCTATGCAAAATTCTCCGCCTGGGTCGGCAAGGCGCTCGTCGCGCATCCGGCTGACCGGGTCATTGGCTTCAACAAAATGCCCGGGCTCGACGTGTATTTTGCGGCCGACCCCTGCTTCGAAGAAAAGGCGTGCACCCTGCGCAATCCACTGTACCGGTTTTCAGCGCGCTACCGGCATTTTTCGGCTTACGAACGCGCGGTATTCGCGCCCGACAGCCGGACCGAGATTCTGATGATTTCGCAAGTGCAGCAGCCGTTTTTTATCAAGCATTACGCGACGCCGGAACAGCGTTTTCATCTATTACCGCCGGGCATCTCAATTGATCGCCGGGCACCGGCCAACGCAGCAGAAATTCGTACCGAATTTCGCCACGAGTTCGGGCTGGCCGAAAATGAGCTTCTGTTGCTGCAGATCGGCTCGGGCTTCAAGACAAAAGGGCTGGACCGCAGCCTGCAGGCATTTGCCGAATTGCCGGAGCCTCTGAGAAAC
>JBIJCY010000038.1:0-14896 GCA_044344385.1 Rhodocyclaceae bacterium
GAAGTTGCAATATATTGGCAGCCTCTTGCTGGAAGCTGTGACATTACAAACCTGTAGAGGGAATAAATCATGACGACCGAACGTAAGGCAACACTGACTATCGAAGGACAAGCGCCTGTCGATTTTTCCATCATGTCGCCAACCCATGGCAACGACTGTATCGATATCCGTACCCTGGGTGCCAAGACTGGTTTGTTTACCTACGATTCCGGCTTTCTATCGACGGCTAGCTGCAAATCGACGGTCACCTTTATTGACGGTGACAAGGGTGAGCTGCTCTATCGCGGTTACCCGATCGAGCAACTGGCGGAAAATTGCAATTTTCTTGAAGTCGCTTACCTGCTGAAGAACGGCGAGTTGCCGAATGCAGAACAGAAAACCAAGTTCGAGTCCACCATCAAGAACCACACCATGGTTCACGAGCAGATGGTCAAGTTCTTCCAGGGCTTCCGTCGCGACGCGCATCCGATGGCCGTCATGGTCGGCGTGGTGGGTGCGCTCTCTGCCTTTTATCATGAAGCGGCGGATTTCTCGGATGCCGAGCATCGCAGCGTCAGCTTCAACCGCATCGTCGCCAAGATGCCGACGATTGTCGCCATGGCCTACAAGTATACGACCGGCCAGCCGTTCATGTACCCGCGCAACGATCTGGGCTATACCGCCAACTTCATGCACATGATGTTCGGTACGCCGTGCGAGGAATACAAGCCTAATCCGGTGCTGGTGCATGCGCTGGACATGATTTTTACGTTGCACGCCGACCACGAGCAGAATGCCTCGACCTCGACGGTGCGTCTGGCCGGTTCGTCTGGCGCCAATCCGTATGCCTGTATTTCGGCCGGTATTGCTTGCCTGTGGGGCCCGGCGCACGGTGGTGCGAACGAAGCCTGCTTGCAGATGCTCGAAGAGATTGGCGATGTGTCGCGCGTCGCCGAGTTCATCGCTCGCGCCAAGGACAAGAACGACAGCTTCAAGCTGATGGGCTTTGGTCACCGTGTTTACAAGAACTTCGATCCGCGTGCCAAGCTGATGCGTACGGTTTGCAATAACGTTCTGAAAGAGCTCGGTCTGGAAAATGACCGTCTGTTCAAGCTGGCTATGGAACTCGAAAGAATCGCGCTGGAAGATCCTTACTTCGTCGAGAAGAAGCTCTATCCGAACGTCGACTTCTACTCGGGCATCGTACAGAAGGCGCTTGGCATTCCGACCTCGATGTTTACCTGTATTTTTGCGCTGGCCCGCACGGTCGGCTGGATGACGCAGTGGGAGGAAATGCTGACTGATCCGGAATACAAGATCGGTCGTCCGCGTCAGCTTTATATCGGCGCAGCCAACCGCAACGTTGTGCCGCTCAACAAGCGTTAAGCGAAACAAGAGGGCGGCCGGCAACAGCCGCCCTTTTTTGTATGACCGGAATGTATTACCGGTTTCCAGTACATGCCCCAGAAACCCTGACTACAGGTAACTGCCATGATGAATCAGCTGTTCGGCACCTCTCACCTCTTCGGCGGCAACGCGCCTTTCGTTGAGGAGCTCTACGAGAACTATCTCGATAACCCGGCCTCCGTTTCCGACGAGTGGCGTGACTATTTCGACAAGCTGGCGCAATTGCCCGGCGCTGTTGCCCGCGACGTTCCGCACCTGCCGGTGATCAATGCCTTCGCCGAGCAGGCGAAGAAGGGTGGCTATCGCGCCGCCGCAGCTGCGCCGATTGATGACAAGAAGCAGGTTGGCGTTCTGCAACTGATCAATGCCTATCGTTTCATCGGCGATCGCTGGGCCAACCTCGATCCGCTCAAGCGCCAGCAGCGCCCGAATTTGCCCGAGCTGGACCCGGCTTTTTACGGGCTGTCCAATGCCGACGCCAACACGTCATTTAACGCCGGTTCATTTAAGGGCGTTGCCGAGCATGCCCCGTTCGGTCAGATTCTCGATGCGCTGAAAGAAACCTATTGCAGTTCGGTTGGCGTCGAGTACATGTACATGAGCGAACTCGCCGAGAAGCGCTGGATTCAGGAGCAACTTGAGCCGACCCGCGCCAAGGCCAACTGCACGCCGGACCAGAAAAAGCGTCTGCTTGAGCGTCTGACGGCGGCTGAAACACTTGAGCGTTATCTGCATACCAGGTATGTCGGACAGAAACGTTTCTCGCTTGAGGGCGGCGAATCGCTGATTGTCTCGATGGACGAACTGATACGTGTTGCCGGTGCCGGTGGTGTTGACGAAATCGTCGTCGGCATGGCACACCGCGGTCGTCTCAATGTGCTGGTCAATACCCTTGGCAAGGCCCCGTCAATGCTGTTTGACGAGTTCGAAGGCAAGAAGGCGCAGGATCTGTCGGCCGGTGACGTCAAGTACCACATGGGCTACTCGTCCGACGTGTCGACCCCCGGAGGCCCGTGTCACCTAACGCTGGCATTCAACCCGTCGCACCTTGAAATCGTCAATCCGGTGGTTGTCGGCTCGGTTTATTCGCGCCAGCGTCGTCGTGGTGAGGGTGGCAAGGACAAGGTTCTGCCGGTGCTGATTCACGGCGATGCTGCTGTGGCCGGCCAAGGCGTCAACCAAGAAATGATCAACTTCGCGCAGACCCGCGGCTATGGTACGGGCGGCACAGTGCACATCGTGGTGAACAATCAGATCGGCTTTACGACTTCTGATCCGCGTGACTACCGCTCTTCGCTGTATTGCACCGACATTTTCAAGATGGCCGATGCGCCGATTTTCCACGTCAATGGCGATGATCCGGAAGCCGTGGCACTGGTTACGCGCGTTGCTATGGAGTTCCGCAAGACCTTTAAGAAAGATGTCGTTATCGACATCCTCTGTTTCCGCAAGCTTGGCCATAACGAGCAGGATGAGCCGATGGTCACGCAGCCTTTGATGTACAAGAAGGTTCAGGCGCACCCGGGAACGCGCAAGCTTTACGCCGACAAGCTGGTGGCCGAAGGTGTGCTGCCTGCCGATGGTCCGGACGCGATCATTGCCGATTACCGTGCTCACCTCGATCGTGGTGAACTGCTTTATAACCCGGTGCTCGCGGGTTACAAGCACCCAATGACGATCGACTGGACGCCGTTCCTGTCGACAAAGTACGTCGAGACTTGTGATACGCGGGTTCCCGCTAAGGAAATCAAGCGACTGGCTGTGGGCCTGACAACGATTCCGAAAAACTTCACGTTGCATTCTCGCGTCAAGAAGATCATCGACGACCGTCGCTCAATGGGTGAAGGCAAGCTGGCTTTCGACTGGGGTATGGCCGAGAACCTGGCCTATGCTTCGTTGCTCGTTTCCGGCTATGGTGTGCGCATTTCAGGTGAGGACGTCGGTCGCAGTACCTTCTTCCACCGCCATGCCGCGCTGCACGACCAGAACCGTGAGAGCTGGGATGAGGGTACTTATTATCCGCTGGCGAATCTGCAGGAAAAACAGGCCGGTTTCCAGTGTTTCGATTCGGTGCTGTCCGAAGAAGCCGTGCTTGCTTTTGATTACGGCTACGCGACCGCTAACCCTCATGAACTGGTGATCTGGGAAGGCCAGTTCGGCGACTTTGTGAACGGTGCGCAGGTCGTCATTGACCAGTTCATCGCTTCCGGTGAAGCCAAGTGGGGCCGCGCTTGCGGTCTTGTCATGCTGCTGCCGCACGGTTACGAAGGCCAAGGGCCGGAGCACTCGTCGGCACGTATCGAACGATTCATGCAGTTGTGCGCCGAGATGAACATGGAAGTCTGCCAGCCGACAACGCCGGCGCAGGTTTTCCACATGCTGCGCCGTCAGGCGGTGCGTAATCAACGCAAGCCGCTCGTGGTGTTTTCGCCGAAGTCTTTGTTGCGCCACAAGGATGCGACCTCGACGATGGACGAACTCGCCAAGGGCGAATTCCAGCGCGTGATTGGTGAAGTTGATCCGCTGGATGCCAAGAAAGTGACCCGCGTCATTTTCTGCTCGGGCAAGATCTATTACGACCTCGTTGCCGCGCGCCGTGAAAGAAAAATTACCAACATCGCCATCGCCCGTCTTGAACAGCTCTATCCTTTCCCGGAAGCGTCGTTCAAGGCCGAGCTTGCCCGCTATCCGAAATTGACCGAGGTCGTCTGGTGTCAGGACGAACCTCGCAATCAGGGTGCCTGGTACTGGATCGCCTCGCGTCAGCATCTGTCGCGCTCGCTTAACGAGAAGCAGAAGTTGCTGCTTGTTTCGCGTCCGGCATCGGCTTCGCCGGCGGTTGGCTATGCAAGCAAGCACCTCGCCCAACAGAAAGACCTGATCGAGTCCGCTCTGGGCAAGATCGAGTACTAATCCAGCAAAAAACGGAGAGAACATGATCATTGACGTCAAAGTTCCGCAGCTTTCAGAATCAGTCGCCGAGGCGACCCTGGTTACCTGGCACAAGAAGGTTGGGGCGGCCGTCGCGCGCGACGAAAATCTCATCGATATCGAGACGGATAAAGTCGTCCTCGAACTGCCGGCCGCCGATGGTGGCGTACTGGTGGAAATCATCAAGGGTGATGGCGATACCGTCGTTTCCGGTGAAGTGATTGCGCGTATCGATACTTCTGCCAAGGCTTCCGTCGGTGCGGCTGCTGTCGCCGCTCCCGCATCTGCGCCGAAAGCCGCTGCACCGGCTGCCACGGCATCGGCCGCTGGCGTTGCCATGCCGGCCGCACGCAAGATTCTCGACGAGAAGGGCGTTGCCGCCGCCGACGTCGCCGGTACCGGCCGTGGTGGTCGTGTGACCAAAGAAGATGCACTGGCCGCCCAGCCGAAAGCTGCCGCCCCGGCGCTGGCCGCTGCACCTGCCGTATCGATTCCGCTCGGTGATCGTCCGGAACAGCGTGTGCCGATGTCGCGTCTGCGTGCCCGCGTCGCTGAACGCCTGCTCCAGTCGCAAGCGACCAATGCCATCCTGACCACGTTCAACGAAGTGAACATGGGCCCGATCATGGCGCTGCGCAAGCAATACGGCGACAAGTTCGAGAAGGCGCATGGCGTCCGTCTCGGCTTCATGGGCTTCTTCGTCAAGGCCGCCGTTGCGGCCCTGCAGAAATTCCCGATCATCAATGCTTCGGTTGATGGTACGGATATCGTCTATCACGGCTACATCGACATCGGTATTGCAGTCGGTTCGCCGCGTGGTCTGGTCGTGCCGATTCTGCGCGATGCCGACCAAATGAGTGTTGCCGACATCGAGAAGAAGATTGCCGAATTCGGTGCGAAAGCCAAAGACGGCAAGCTGTCGATGGAAGATCTGACCGGCGGCACCTTCTCGATTTCTAATGGTGGCGTGTTCGGTTCGATGTTGTCGACACCGATCATCAACCCGCCGCAAGCTGCGATCCTCGGCATTCATGCCACCAAGGACCGTGCTGTTGTCGAAAACGGCCAAGTCGTCGTTCGCCCGATCAATTATCTGGCGATGTCCTACGATCACCGCATCATTGACGGCCGTGAAGCCGTCCTCGGTCTGGTGACCATGAAGGAAGCGCTCGAAGATCCGGCCCGTCTGCTGCTCGGGGTTTGATCCAACGCTGTTTTTAACCGCATTCAACGCAGAGGTCGCAGAGACGCAGAGACGCAGAGATCGCAGAGAAGAAAGAAATCTCTGTGTCCTCTGCGTCTCTGCGTTCTCTGCGTCAAAAGAGGTAAATTAAATGTCCAAACAATTTGATGTTCTCGTTATCGGTGGTGGCCCTGGCGGCTATGTGGCCGCTATACGCGCGGCACAGCTCGGTTTTAACGTGGCCTGTTGCGAATCCGAGCCCTATGCCGACCCCAAGGGTGAACCGCGCCTTGGCGGCACCTGCCTGAACGTTGGCTGCATTCCGTCGAAGGCACTGTTGCATACTTCGCACCTCTTTGAAGAAGCCGGCCACAGCTTTGCTGCGCAAGGCATCTCGGTGGGTACGCCGAAGATTGACGTCGGCACTATGGTTGGTCGCAAGAACGGCATCGTCACGCAGCTCACCAGTGGTATCAAGGGACTGTTCAAGAAGAACAAGGTGACGCTGCTCAACGGTCATGGCTCGTTCGTTGCACAGAGCGCTGGCGGCTGGCAGATCAAGGTTGGTGCAGAAGTCGTCGAAGCCAAGCAGGTGATCGTCGCGACCGGTTCCAAGGCCCGTCATTTGCCAGGTATTGCAGTCGACAACAAGATCGTCTGCGACAACGCCGGCGCGCTTGATATCGATGCCGTGCCGAAGAAGCTTGCCATCATCGGTGCCGGTGTGATCGGGCTCGAAATGGGTAGCGTTTGGCGCCGTCTCGGTTCCGAAGTGACCATTCTTGAAGCGATGCCGGCCTTTCTGGCCGTAGCCGACGTCGATGTCGCCAAGGAAGCCGCCAAGGTATTTGCCAAGCAGGGGCTGAACATTCAGACCGGTGTGACGATTGGCGACACGAAGGTTAGCAAGAAAGGTGTTTCGATCGCCTACACCGACAAGGACGGCAAGGCGCAGAAGCTCGACGCCGACCGCTTAATCGTTTCCGTCGGCCGTATTCCCAATACCGACGGGCTCAATGCCGAAGCGGTTGGCCTGCAGCTTACCGAGCGCGGCCAGATCAACGTTGACGGCCATTGTCGTACCAACTTGCCGGGCGTCTGGGCAGTGGGTGACGTGGTTTCGGGTCCGATGCTGGCGCACAAGGCGATGGAAGAGGGCGTCATGGTTGCCGAGTTGATGGCTGGGCAGTCGGGCCACTGCAACTTCGATACGGTACCGTGGGTCATTTACACTAGCCCGGAAATCGCCTGGGTCGGCAAGACCGAGCAACAACTCAAGGCTGATGGCGTCGCCTACAAGTCTGGCAAGATCCCGTTTGCTGCCAATGGCCGCGCGCTCGGCATGGGCGATCCAACCGGCTTCGTCAAGATGCTAGCCGACGCCACAACCGACCGTATTCTCGGTGTGCACATCATCGGCGCCAATGCTTCCGAGTTGATTTCGGAAGGTGTGGTCGCAATGGAGTTCGGTGCTTCCTCGGAAGACCTTGCACGCATTTGCCACGCTCACCCGACCTTGTCGGAAGTCGTGCATGAAGCGGCGCTGGCTTGCGATAAGCGCCCGCTGCATTTCTAAGCAGAGCGATGCTAAAAAAGCGAGGCGCCTGGCGCCTCGCTTTTTTGCTGATTGCTGCACCGGCTATCCGGCAGTTTTCAGACAAGCTTCTCCGGGATCACCCAGCGATCGAATTCTTCCGGCGTAACGTGGCCAGTTGCAATGGCCGCTTCGCGTAGCGTCGTGTTTTCAGTGTGCGCTCGTTTGGCGATCTGCGCGGCCCGCTCGTAGCCAATGTGCGGTGTCAGTGCGGTGACCAGCATCAGGCTGCGCTGCAATAGCTCGTCAAGGCGTGCCTCGTTGGCCTGCAGGCCTCGCAGGCAATGGGTTTCAAAGCTTTTTATGGAATCTGCCAGCAGGCGTGCGCTATGCAGGAAGTTGCGCGCAATCAGCGGTTTCATGACGTTCAGTTCGAAATTTCCCGATGCACCTCCGATGGTGATGGTGACGTCGTTGCCAAACACTTGCGCGCAAACCATCAGGAGTGCTTCGCATTGTGTCGGGTTCACCTTGCCGGGCATGATCGAACTGCCCGGCTCGTTTTCTGGCAACAGAAGCTCGCCAATTCCCGAGCGCGGACCGCTACCCAGCCAGCGGATGTCATTGGCGATCTTGGTCAGCGCAGTGGCCAGTGTTTTCAGCGCGCCGTGTGCCATGACCAGCGGCTCGTGTCCGGCCAGCGCGGCAAAATAATTGGTGGCCGGGCAGAAGGGTTGGCCGCTATAACGTGCGATTTCGGCGATGGCACGTTCGGCGAATGCCGGGTGGGTGTTGATCCCCGTGCCGACTGCCGTGCCGCCTAGGGCAAGGGCGTGGAGCGTCGGAAGAGCGTGTTCGATGCTCTGACGGGCAATGCGTAGCTGATCGATGTAACCTGAAAATTCCTGGCCGAGCGTCAGCGGCGTTGCGTCCTGCAAATGCGTGCGACCAACCTTGATGATGTTGCTGAAGGCTGCAGCTTTTGTGCTTAGTGTTTCGCTCAGCGTGTCGAGTGCGGGCAAGAGCGTTTGCTGGATGAGCAGCACCGCCGCGATGTGCATGGCGCTCGGGAAAGTGTCGTTTGACGACTGACCGCAATTGACGTGATCGTTGGCATGCACCAGGCGCTCTTCGCCGCGCGGCCCGTAGAGTAGTTCCGAGGCACGGTTGGCCAGTACCTCGTTCACATTCATGTTGGTTTGCGTGCCGGAGCCGGTTTGCCATGTAGAGAGCGGGAATTCGTCCGGCCATTGGCCAGCCAGCACCTCGTCGGCGGCCGTGGCGATGGCAGCAGCGACGGGTTTTGCCAGTTCGCCCAATTCATTATTGACCTGCGCTGCGGCACGCTTGATCAGCACCAGCGCGTGAATGATTTCGAGCGGCATGCGATCTTCGCCAATCGCGAAGTGAATTAGCGAGCGCTGGGTCTGTGCTCCCCAGAGATGATTGGCTGGGACTTCGATCAAGCCAAAGCTGTCGCGTTCAAGCCGCTGATCGTTTTTTGCTTTTGTTTGCGCTGATTTGGCCTTGGTCATTCAGACACACCTTTCAGCGTCTGCGCATGCAGAACGCTTGAACGTCAGGCAGCACGGCAGTGTTTTCGTTCAGGCGTCGGCTTGCTTCAGCTACCGTAGCGCTGGTAGAAAGGCGGCCAGCGGCCAACCAGACTTTCCAGCATTTCAAGCTCGGCGTCGCTGTGATTAATCATCGGCGCCTCAACCAGCATCGGCATTGATGCGTCCTTGTGCAGGTAGACCGGGTGATCGTGGTGTTTCGTCTCGATGCGTTCGAGATGGTTTGGATTGGCGGCTGGCGCTACGTCTGCCACGCCGTAGCACAGGCAGAAATAAACGCGCGTTTCTTCGGCCTCGATGTAACAACCGGTACCGCGAATACCGATCGTTGCCGTCGGCGTCTCCAGTTTTTTGTCGCCTTTGGCGAAAACAGAAAGAATTTTCCCGGTCAGCACGCGCATCACGCCGGCTGCCGCCCCTGCAACGCCGGCCGCAAAACTCACGGTGCTTTTTTCGCGCTGCAGATAGGCGTCCAGTCCGATCACGTAGATCGCCTCTCCGCCGGCGCCGGTCACAATTGTATCTCCCGCGCCAAGCGCCATGCCCGGCTGAGCCGGTTTGCCGTTTACAGTGACTGGTCCGGTAATCTTGTGCATGCCAGGCGCCACCGGCCTGTTGCCGTTGGCCAGTGCATCGCGGATCAGGCCGGATATGCTGCCGCAGCCGAGCAGGCCGGCGACTGCAAAACCCTTGAGCAGTACGCGTCGATTTTTCATGTCTCGTGTCACCCTGTGTGTGTTGGCGTCTCGAATGATTATACGGACCAGCCGGCGCGGTGAGCGTGGTTTTTATGGCTTCTGCTGACACCCCGAGCAACGGACAGTGAAAATATAATTTTTTGCATAAGGTGTCGTATCATTATCAAAGAATAAATAAGCAACTCATAATCAAGGATGCGCGCGTGAGCGACGAAGAGCTGCAATTCGTCAGTGAAGACGATGATAGTGGTGAGCAAGTCCCGTCCGCTGGGCGATGCTGGCGGATTCTGCTCGTTGACGACGACGAGGATGTGCACGTGGCGACGCGCTATGCGCTGAAAAATGCCGTGATTCTGGATCGTCCGCTGGAGTTTTTGCATGCCAATTCAGCGGCTGAAGCCAGAGCCCTGCTGCAGAAAGAAGCCGATATTGCGGTGGCGTTTGTCGATGTCGTCATGGAGACCAAGGACGCCGGGCTTCTACTCGTAAAATACATCCGTGAAGAAGCTGGCCTTCTTGATACGCGGATCATCCTGCGCACCGGCCAGCCGGGTTATGCACCGGAAAATAATGTCATCCGTGACTATGACATCAACGATTACAGGACCAAGTCTGAACTGACGAGTGGCAAGCTTTACGCCACGATCACTGCAGCACTACGCTCGTATTCCCAGATTCGCACGATCAATGCCAACCGCCGTGGTCTGGCGTTGATCGTGCGCGCCAGTGCCGACTTGATGATGATCATGGATATCAGAGAGTTCGCTGCCAGCGTCATTGTGCAGGTTGCCGCCTTGCTTAATCTGCCACAGAACGGGTTGATCTGTTTCCGTCGCGCAGAAGCCAATGGCAGTTTTCAGGTGACTGCGGCAGCAGGGCGCTTTGCGCAGTATCGCGGGCAAGTACTTGACACGCTGGGTGATCCGGCCATCGGCAGCATGATGGAAAGGGCAGTCAGCGACAAACGGAATGAATTTTTTGAGGGCTGTGCAACGCTGTTTGTCGGCTCCAGCCTTGGGCGCGACATGGTGGTTTATATTGAAACCCCGGTGCTGCTTGAAGACAACGAACGCCAGTTGATTGAGGTTTTCTGTACCAACATCGCCGTCTGTCTCGATAACGCATCTCTGGTTGCGCGCCTGCATGACCAGGCCTATTTCGACCCGCTTTCGCGCTTGCCCAATCGTGCTAATTTCATCGAAAAAATTGAGGAATCCTTTGGTTCGGGGAAGGCGTCGAAATTGACCCTGGCGGTTATCGATATTGATCATTTTGCCGAGGCCAACGATGCATTCGGGCATCACTATGGTGATCGGTTGCTGCGCGCCATAGCGGTTCGTCTGAACTCGGCGCTGGGGCAGGAAGTCGTTTTGGCCCGCGTGGCGGGTGATGCTTTCGGACTGCTCGGTAGCGACAGGATAGTTAACCCAACGTTTCTGGCCGAGTTGTTCCGCACAGATTTTGTTGTTGATGGTAACGAGCACACGGTCTCGGCGACCTTCGGACTGGCGCTTCTGTCCGAGGTCGATTCGGCGGCTGATGCGATGCAGGATGCGAGTATCGCCCTGAAGCGGGCAAAGCTCGAGCACCGGGGCCACTACTGCTATTACACGCGAAGCATGGGTGGCGAGGCGCGTGCGCGCGTGCACCTGATGCAGGATCTACGCCGTGCACTGGGCTCCGGTAGCCTGTTTCTTCTTTTTCAACCGCAGATCAATCTGGAAAGCGGCCGCCCGGTCGGTGCCGAGACGCTGTTGCGCTGGCGAACCGACGATGGGCAACTGGTGCCGCCCGATCAGTTCATTCCGATGGCGGAAGATTCCGGTCTCATTGTTGCCATTGGCGACTGGGTCTTGCGTGGCGCTTGCCAGCAACTTGTTGCACTGGTTGATGAAGGATTTGTCGATTTTCGGATGGCAGTTAATGTTTCGGTTGTGCAGTTTCGCCATCCTGATTTCATTGGCATGCTTGAGCGTGTCATTGCCGATACTGGCGTAAATCCAACTAACGTCGAACTGGAAATCACCGAGTCGGTTGCCATGCTTGATCCTGAGCGCATTGTTTCCTTGCTCAACCGGGTCAAGGAATTCGGCTTTACCGTGGCGATTGATGATTTTGGTACCGGCTTCTCCTCGCTGGCTTACCTGCAGCGATTGCCGATCGATCGCCTGAAGATTGATCGCGGTTTTGTCAGTCGCATCACTCTGGATGGCGAAGCAAAAAACATCGCTGAGATGATCATTGATCTGGGGCACAACCTCGGTATGGCAATTATTGCCGAGGGCGTCGAGGATGCGCTGCAGGCTGATTATTTGCGGGCACGCGGCTGTCACGAAGCGCAGGGTTTTCTGTATGCCCGCCCGCTTGATGCGCCCGCCTTGCTAGCCTGGTTGTGCGAGCGAACAGACTGAACTTCGCCCGGCCCGGATTGTTCAGCTTATTTGCTGAGCAGTCGCATACCACGTTCCAGTCCATCGAGCGTAAGCGGGAACATTCTGCCGCCGATCAAATTGTGAATCATCGAGATCGATTGCCGGTACTGCCACGAGTGCTCCGGTTCGGGGTTGAGCCAGATGGCGTGCGGCCAAGTGTCGGTGAGGCGGCGTAACCATGCGGCACCGGGCTCGGGGTTGTTATATTCGACGCTGCCACCGGGTTGAATGATTTCGTAGGGACTCATCGTTGCGTCGCCTACGAAGATCAGCTTGTAGTCATTGCCGTACTTGTGCATCACATCGAGCGTCGGAATGCGCTCGTTATGCCGGCGGGAATTGTCTTTCCATACATAGTCGTAAACGCAGTTGTGGAAGTAGTAGTGTTCGAGGTGCTTGAACTCGCTGCGACAGGCAGAGAAGAGCTCTTCGCAGACGCGGATGTGGTCGTCCATTGAGCCGCCGATGTCGAGGAAGAGCAGCACCTTGACTGCATTGTGGCGCTCCGGTCGCATATGCAGGTCGAGCCAGCCGGCGTTGCGCGCGGTGCCGGCGATCGTGCCGTCAAGATCGAGCTCTTCGGCAGCGCCCTGACGGGCAAAATGGCGCAGGCGGCGTAGCGCCACCTTGATGTTGCGCGTCCCGAGTTCGATGTGGTCGTCGAGATTGCGGAACTCGCGTTTTTCCCAGACTTTGACTGCCGAACGGTTCTCACTCTTGCCGCCGATGCGGACGCCTTCCGGGTGCGTGCCGCCGTGGCCGAAGGGTGAGGTGCCGCCAGTGCCGATCCACTTGCTGCCGCCGGCATGGCGCTCTTTTTGTTCGGCAAGACGTTGCTTGAGGGTTTCCATCAGTTTGTCCCAGCCGAGCTTCTCAAGCTTCGCACGTTCCTCGTCACTCAGGTGCTTCTTTATTGCCTGACGCAACCAGTCTTCGGGAATCAGCGCATCCATGCCGGGCAGGGCTTCAACGCCTTTGAAATACTCGCCGAAGGCACGGTCGAACTTGTCGAAGTGCGTTTCGTCCTTAACCAGAACAGCGCGCGACAGGATGTAAAAATCGTCGAGGCTGTGTTCGATGACGCGTTTCTGCAGTGCTTCGAGCAACGCAAGAAACTCCTTGGTCGAGACCGGAAGTTTGCTCGCCTTGAGATGCAGAAAAAAATCAATGAGCATTGTTTGTTCAGCGGTTATTGCGCGCCATGAAAATCAGACGCTCAAACAGATGCACATCCTGCTCGTTCTTGAGCAGTGCGCCGTGCAGTGGCGGGATCGACACTTTTTTATCGCTGGAGCGCAATGCTTCGGGCGGGATGTCCTCGGCAAGCAGGAGTTTCAGCCAGTCGAGCAGTTCGGAGGTCGATGGTTTTTTCTTCAGGCCGGGGATTTCGCGCAGTTCGAAAAATACCTCCAGCGCCTCGCGCAGCAGCGTTTGTTTGAGTCCCGGAAAATGCACGTCGACGATTTTTGTCATCGTCTCTTTGTCCGGGAATTTGATGTAATGAAAGAAGCAGCGGCGCAGGAAGGCGTCAGGTAGCTCCTTCTCGTTGTTAGAGGTGATGAAGAGAATCGGCCGGTGGCGCGCTTTGACCAGCTGGCGCGTCTCGTAGACAAAGAACTCCATGCGGTCGAGTTCGCGCAGGAGGTCGTTGGGGAATTCGATGTCGGCCTTGTCGATCTCGTCGATCAGCACGACGGACTGCGTCTCGCAGTTAAAGGCTTCCCACAGCACGCCCTTGACGATGTAATTGCCGATGTCGGCCACCTTCGCGTCGCCGAGCTGCGAGTCGCGCAGGCGCGACACCGCGTCGTACTCGTAGAGGCCCTGCTGGGCCTTGGTTGTCGATTTGACGTGCCACTGGAAGAGCGGCAGCCCGAGCGCGCCGGCGACTTCTTCGGCCAGCATGGTCTTGCCGGTGCCGGGTTCGCCCTTGATCAGCAGCGGGCGTTGCAGGGTAATGGCGGCGTTGACCGCGAGCGTCAGGTCGCGCGTGGCGACGTAGTTGTCAGATCCGGAAAATCGCATGGTAAAAATCCTTCAGGTTACGTTTTGATTCTACTCGTAATTTTCCCGGTAAAACGCTGCGCTGTGAGTGGCGTTCAGCCCTGCGCAACGCGCCGAACGCGTTCGAGATAGTCGTTGCCATCCAGTTCGCCGCCCTGGCGCTGCGCATTCCAGATCGTTTCGCCGAGACATTCGAGAATGGCGTGTTCTGCGTCGTGCACCTCGAGGCGTTTGCGCAGGGCTTCGTAGGCAGCGCGTATGCCGGGCGGTTGGTCGATGCTGATCTGGTCGGCGACGGCGAGATGCAGCGAGAGGTGCAGGAAGGGGTTCATCTGCCCGCCTTCCGGGGTGAACTCTTGTTCCAGTGCCGCTTCCGGGTTTTCGAGTAGGGCGTGGTATTCGGGGTGATGCAGAATCAGGTCGGCGGCGGTTGCTTCGGCACCTTGCAGAACCAGACGTTCACGATGCTTGCGCCAGGACTCGCAGAAAAAACTACGGACCTGCTCACGTGATGGATTGAACATGGGCTTCTTTCGGGCGTTTGCTGATCAGTGCGGTGACGACGGCATTTTGCAGCTGACGATTGATGTGTTTGTCGCCACCGGCTGTAGGAGCAATCTGGCCGGTGCCATAGGTGCCGAGCAGCGGCAGACCAGGAAAACGTTCGCGCAGGACGTCGAGGTCGCGGTCTTCTCCGCCGTAAAAATACGGGCCGCGTCCGATGCACGAAAACATCAGGGCACAGGCCGGGTCGGGTGTCTCGGCACTCAGTCGGGCGAGTGTCTGCCGCATGTCGGTCTCGGCGGAAACCGGTTGGCGAATGGCCCAGGCCAGTTTTTGACCTGCAACGGTGCGCTCGGCCAGTGTCAGCGAGTTGTCGGCGTTGGCTGCGATAATGGCGACCGGATGATAGCGGCCGTCGGCCAGAGCGGCTTGTGCGTCTTCGATGCTGTGACAGTTTTCACTGTCGATCAGGACGGCGGTCAGGTGGTGCAGGGGCAGCGGTGACAGTTCACGGTATTCCGGCGGCAAGGCGCGGCGCAGACATTGCAATGCACTTCGGCCACCGAGTTGCTCAAGGTCGTATCCGTTTGTGGTTTCGATCCATTGCGGCTCACCCAGCAGGCGCAAGCCACTGGAGACGCGGATACAGG
>JBIJCY010000266.1:0-4399 GCA_044344385.1 Rhodocyclaceae bacterium
GGCTGCGGGAATTCGAGCGGCGTCAGGTGAATATGATCCTCGTCATGCGAATCGTGCAGGACGCAGTCAAATTCGATCTCCTCGACCTTGGCCACCGCGCCGATATCACCCGGCACCAGCGCTTCGGCCTCAAGGTAATCCTTGCCCTGCAGGCGGTAGAGATGACCCACCTTGAACGGACGTCGAGCGTTGCCGACAAACAGTTGCGAATCCTTTTTTACCGTACCCTGATGCACTCGGAACACCCCCAGTTTGCCGATGAACGGGTCGCTGACCACCTTGAAAACATGGGCAAGCACGTGTTTTTCGGCATCCGGCTCGGCCTGAAAAGCTTCGGTCTCCGGACTATAGGGTTTGCTGCGGTAGAAAGACGGCGGATTGCCCTCGGCCGGATTGGGCGCCAGCTTCGCCAGCACATCGAGCAACTGCGGAATGCCGGCGCCGGTTTTTGCCGAGACAAAGAGAATGGGGATCAGATGCCCGGCGCGCAGCGCCTTCTCGAAGGGTGAGTGCAACTCCTCCAGGCTTGGGTCGACCCCGTCTTCCAGATAGCGCGCCAGCAAGCTCTCATCTTCCTCGATGATCTGGTCAACCAGCGCCCGGTGCGCCGTCGCGACCGATTCGAAATCGCTCTCACCGCTGTCATGGCCGAGTAACTCTACGACCTCCTGCCGCTCGTGCACCGGCAAATCCAGCAACATGCATTCACGCCCGAAGCGCTCGCGGATGTCGCCGAGCAAGGCGGGCAGATCAACGTTATCCGCATCGATCTTGTTGATCACGATCATCCGGCACAGGCCGCGTACTGCGGCGAGCTTCATCATGCGCACGGTCGACAGCTCGATACCGGTCTGCGCATTGATGACAACCAGCGCGGTGTCGACGGCAGCCAGCGCTCCAATTGCCTGCCCGGCAAAGTCCGGGTAGCCCGGCGTGTCGATCAGATGCACGCGTGCGCCTTGCCAGTCGAAGCTGGCCAGCGCCGAGTTGAGCGAGTGGCCGAGTTCCTTTTCCTGTACATCGAAATCGCAAACGGTGCTGCCCTTCTCGACTGAACC
Organism: Rhodocyclaceae bacterium; assembly: GCA_044344385.1. Lineage (GTDB taxonomy): Bacteria > Pseudomonadota > Gammaproteobacteria > Burkholderiales > Rhodocyclaceae > CAJBIL01. Next base: position 1,059 of record JBIJCY010000266.1, read on the forward strand.
TCGAGCGGCAATGGCGCCCGCTGCGGCAAGCAAGGTTTCAGCAAGGGTAGTTTTGCCGGCGGCACCATGGCCGACGAGAGCGACGGTGCGCAGATTGACGGTACTGTTCTGACCCATTTTTTTCCTTTGTTAAACGTGCTCACCGGCTTGAGCCGGCAAGCATCCTGATAAAAATCACCTTGTTTTATTCGGGACTATTTTGGCGTGCCGGCCTTTGCAGCTTTGGGCGGAAGGATGATACGCGCACAATTCCGACCGCCTGCCTTGGCTTCATACAAGGCCTTATCGGCACGCGCGAATACAGGTTCAAAACAGCTATCGTCCGGCCCCAGCTCGGTGCTGCCAACGCTGACGGTAAAACGCAACTTGAGCTCGCCCGTCAGCACTTCACAAGCCGCTGCCGCGGCCACAATACGTTCGGCCAGATGCAGGGCACCGCCGGCATTGGTATTGGGCAGAAGCATGCCAAACTCCTCGCCACCGAGCCGGCCAAAGGAATCAACATCACGCAAACATTGTTCGCCGATACGCGCAAACGCCTGTAACACGGCGTCGCCTGCCGGGTGACCGTAGGCATCGTTGATGCGCTTGAAAAAATCCAGGTCGATTTCAAGGAATGCCAATGGCTGTCCATAGCGCTTTGCCCGGCTGATCTCCTCGGCACAGACGTCAAGAAACTGCCGGCGGTTCGCCAAACCCGTGAGCTCATCGAGATTGGCAAAGCGCACCAGTTTTTCCTGACTGGCGCGCAAGGCAGCAAGAAAAAGCAGGCTGCGCCAGGCACGGAAGAGCGTAAATGCAGTGATCAACAGCAACAAGGTGGCGAGGATCCAGATCGATCGCCATACCGGCGCTTCGATGGCTGCGATTGATTCGCCAGCCACCACGACCAGCGGATAATTTTTCATTTCGCCATAAGCCATCAGGCGTGGGATGCGATCCGTGGTCGCCGAAGTCGTCAGCACCACGCCCTGCGGACTGACGGCAAGACCCTGGGTAAAAACCGGTGACTTGACAACCGAAATGCCCAAATCAATCGGACGTGTGGCCGTTCGGGCGAGCAGAATACCGTCACGCCGCACCAGGCTGATCGTCGGATCCTTGTCGGCATGTATTGTAGAAAAAGCCCGATCAAGCAACTCAGTTTCAATGGCGATCAGAATGACGGCAATGCCGTATGACGGCCGGCTGAAGCGTGCCGCAACCGGCACCAGAGAGCGCCCCGTCATTCGCCCCTTAAATGGCGCACCGATAACCATTTGCCCGCCCACGCTGGACATCGCGGCTTTGAAATAGTCGCGATCATCAACCTTGACGCCTTTGTGCGGGCCATCCGGTGGAATCGAATAGATTTCGCCGCTATCGCTCACCAGACGAACCAATAGTGCGTTGTCCGTGACACGCTGGAAGGAAAGCACAAGCGCAAGAAAACTCGAACTGCTGCGCGGATCTTCTTTCGGATGATCAATCACCCAGCGATCCGCCGCCGCGATGAAAAGCTCGGCCATCTTGAAGATATTGTTGACCTGCGCTTCTGCGGCGGCACGCTGCCGCTCAAGCATACGGCTCGCCGTAGATCGTGCATCGGCGTGTTGATGGTAGGCCCACAGCAAAAAGAAAGCCCACATCGAGAGCACGAAAAGAGCCGTCAACATCTTGACTGTTTTTTCGGCAGAACGATTACCGGCGAACTGGGTAAAAAGCACCGTGAAACCCTCAATAGACCGCCGTCTCAACGAACGGCAGCGCACTGATTCATTCTACCCTGAGGTGCCGCACAATGCACAAGGGCGCGCGCTGCAGGCCAGCAGCAAGGCCGGCACTCGGCGCAGTACGTCGCCGTGGTAAAATCCGGCGCTTTCCCGCCTTCCATCTGGTTGATCCTTAATATGTTCTCCGGAATCATCGCCGCAGTCGGCCGCATCACCCAGCTTGCGCCACGCAACGACGGCACACCGACGGTCCGTTTGACGGTAGATGCCGGCAAACTCGATCTGAATGATGTGTCACTGGGCGACTCGATCGCCTGCAACGGCGTTTGCCTGACCGTCGTCGAAAAAACCGGCAATTGCTTTTGCGTCGACGTCTCGCCGGAAACGCTGTCGTGCACCGTGGGGCTTGATGCCCCCGCTCCGATCAACCTGGAAAAAGCGCTGCGTCTCGCTGACCGTCTGGGCGGCCATCTGGTTTCCGGCCACGTTGACGGCGTTGGCGACGTGTTGCGCTTCAACGCGGTTGGTGAGGGCGACAACTGCAATCACCTGCTCGAAATCCGTGCCCCGCAGGCGCTGGCCAAATACATCGCGCGCAAGGGATCGATCACTATCGACGGCGTCAGCCTGACGACCAATTCGGTCGACGGCGCCACCTTCAGCATCAACCTGATTCCGCATACGCTGACTGCGACCACGCTCAATCGTCTCCAACCGGGTAGCCGGGTCAATCTGGAAATTGATTTGATCGCACGTTACGTCGAGCGCATGCTCAATCCTGAATCTCCAGAGGCCGCATGATGGCACCGCTAAGCACCTCCGCTTCGATCACCCCGATCGAGGAAATCATTGTTGAAATGCGCGCCGGGCGCATGGTCATTCTGGTCGATGAAGAAGACCGTGAAAACGAGGGCGACCTCGTTCTGGCTGCCGAACACGTGACGCCTGAGGCGATCAACTTCATGGTCAAGCACGCGCGCGGTCTCGTCTGTCTGACGTTGACCGAAGCACGCTGCAAGCAGATTGGCTTGACGCAGATGGCGCGCGACAACAAGAGCCAGTTCAGCACCGCTTTTACCGTTTCGATTGAAGCCGCCACCGGCGTGACCACCGGCATTTCGGCGCAGGATCGCTCGCGTACCGTGCAAGCCGCCGTGGCACGTAACGCGGGGCCGGAAGATATTGTCCAGCCCGGCCACATTTTCCCGATCACCGCCAAGCCGGGCGGCGTTCTCGTGCGCGCCGGCCATACCGAGGCGGGTTGTGATCTGGCGCAGATGGCCGGACTTGAGCCCTCGTCGGTGATCTGCGAGATTCTCAAGGACGACGGCTCGATGGCGCGTCTGCCGGACTTGATCGAATTTGCCAAAGAACATGGTTTGAAAATCGGCACCATTGCCGACCTGATTCATTACCGTAGCCGCAACGAGACGCTCATCGAGCGCACGCTGTCGAAAACGGTGCAGTCGGCGCACGGCGAATTCACTCTGCACGCCTATACTGACCGCACGTCCAACGAAGTGCATTTGGCGCTGACCAAGGGCGAAATCGATCCGGAGAACGAAACGCTGGTGCGCGTTCATGAGCCGCTTTCAGTCCTTGATTTTCTGGATCCAACCGGTGGCCGGC
>JBIJCY010000267.1:0-4396 GCA_044344385.1 Rhodocyclaceae bacterium
CATTGCCCCTGATTCATTCCCGCGTCACCTTTGGCTATGCCGTGGAAAGCCCCGACGGCGGCCGTTTTGCTTACCTGACGGATACGGCGGGGCTGCCGCCCCGTACTGCAGAATTTCTGCAAGACTGGCAGCCGACGGGCCTGGCGATCGATTGCAGTTTTCCGCCACGCCTGGCGGCTTCCAGCAACCACAATGACTGGAATCAGGCGCTGGCGATTATCGACAGTATTCAGCCTGAGCGGGCCTGGTTGACGCACATCAGTCACGACGTGGACTGCTGGTTGCTGCGCGCGCCGCAGACCCTGCCGGGAAACGTTGCGCTGGCGACGGATGGGGGCACTACCGTTCTTTCGGATAACGCCCTGATGCTGCAAGCCTGATGTTAATCGACGTTAGTGTTGCCATTGGGTTGTCGGTGCTGATGCACGTGGCGTGGAATCTGATGGCGCGTCATCAGCCGCGAGATGCCGAGCCTCTCTGGTGGGTGCTGCTCGCGCATATTGTGTTGCTTGGCCCGTGGGGGCTGTATTGCCTTTTTTCGGAGGTTCAGTGGACCTTGCAGTTCGCCACGTTGCTGTGCACCTCTGCGTTGTCAAATGCGGTGTATTTTTTTGCGCTGACCAGAGCCTATCGTCATGCGCCCGTGGCGCTGGTTTATCCTCTCGTTCGCAGTTCTCCTTTGCTCATCGCGATCTGGGGCTGGCTCTTTTTTGCTGAAAATTCCGGTCCGGCGGGCTGGCTGGGAATTGCGCTCAACGTCGCCGGTCTTCTTTTGATGGCAAGCACCGGCAGAAAGAGCAGCGAGGGGAGAGCGCTGCCATGGGCCATGCTTGCCATGTTGGCAACCAGTTTCTATTCGCTGAGCGATAAACTGGCCACGGGTCATGTTGCCAGCTTCGGCGGATTGATGGGCTATATCACCGTTGGTTACCTGACAGCCTGGGTCATGATGAGCCTCAGGTTGCGCGTCGATTCCGGACGGTGGATACCGCCGGTGCGAATAGGCTTCGGCGTGATGATTGCGGGCGGGCTGTGTGTCGGTACTGCGTATGCTTTGGTCATTCATGCAATGCGGTTCTTGCCGGCTGCCGAGGTGGTTGCCTATTCCAACGCGGGCATCGTTATCGCCATTTTCTGTTCCGTCGTTGTTTTCAAGGAATATGCCCATTGGCGACTGCGTTGTGCCGGCGCGCTGCTGATCTGCGCCGGCTTGCTCAGTCTGGCGGCTGGCCGCTCCGGCATCGTTTGAGATCAGTCATTGCGCTGGCGGCGAGATTTCTGCAAGGCCATGAATTCAACCAGGCCCCACAGAACGGTGCTGCCTATTGCCAGAAATGGAAACGCAATGGTTTTTTGATAGATGTTGCGCATGTCAATTCCTCCGTTTTTTGCAGCTTGTCGAGTGGCCAGACGGCCACCCAATTGTCGTCAAACAACTGGTCAATGATTTTTTGCAGACCGATCAATTTGAGAATCATGGCGCCCTCACTCCCCTGTTTGGTTTCGAGGCACAACAACCCTATCAGGCGAATGTTAAGAATCCGTTGCAGTGTCAAAAATTTAGCAGTGAATTTCTGCCTGTTTCGATGCGAGGTCGGTAGCCTGATTGAGGTATCCTGCTCGCTGCCCATTACGGACGATTCTTCGTGCGCCAATCCGAATTGCCCGAATTAATCGAGCTGGAGCATCTCATCAAGGAGGGAGGGCCCCACCTTGAAACACGCGTGATTTGCGAGGTGGCGGCCGGTCACCAGAATTTCCCTGTTTATTCCATTGCGCTTGGCAATCCAAGCCCTCTGCTTCCGGCTGTCGGTTTTTTTGGCGGGGTGCATGGCCTCGAACGAATCGGTGCCGAAGTCGTTATTGCTTATTTGCGCAGCCTGGTCATGCGTCTGCAGTGGGATAGCGTGCTGCATCGACAACTGGAGTCCGTTCGTCTGGTGTTCATGCCGCTCGTCAATCCAGGCGGCGTTTGGCAGGGCACGCGCGCCAACCCGAATGGCGTCGACCTGATGCGCAACGCGCCGCTGGAAGCCAGCGAGCGTGTTCCATTCTTGATCGGCGGGCAACGACTCAGCGCCGGTTTGCCGTGGTATCGCGGCCCTCTGCACGGACCGATGGAGGCGGAGAGCCGGGCTGTTTTTCGCGTGGTTGAGGAGGAGTTGCTGACGCGCGATTTCAGTATTGCGCTGGACTGCCATTCCGGTTTCGGTATCAGTGATCGCATCTGGTTTCCTTACGCCTGCACTGCACGGCCAATTCAGCATCTGCCGGAAATTCACGCGTTGAAGGAAATATTCGACCAGACCAACACCAATCACCGCTATATTTTCGAGCCGCAGAGCCGCCAGTATCTGGCGCACGGTGATCTGTGGGATTACCTCTACCGGCTGGCCTGTAATAAACCGGAGAGGAGTTTTCTGCCGCTAACGCTGGAAATGGGCTCCTGGCTCTGGGTCAAGAAGAATCCGCGGCAGCTTTTTTCCCGGCACGGGATGTTCAACCCGTTGATTGAACACCGCCAGCAGCGCGTTCTGCGCCGGCATATGACGTGGCTTGATTTCCTCACTCGCGCAGCATCCAGTCATCAGCGCTGGATGCCAACCGGTAGCGCGCGCGAAGCGCATCAGGAGCGCGCATTGCAACACTGGTACAGGAAAGTCGCTCGATGACGACCTGGATATTTCTGCGCGGACTGACGCGGGAAAGCCGGCATTGGGGCGATTTCCCTGAGATGTTTCGCCGCGAGGTTTCCGGCGCACAGGTTTACACCCCGGATCTGCCCGGCAACGGCGCCTTGAATATGCAGCGGAGCCCGTTGCATGTGGAGGAAATGATGGAGGATTGCCGTGCGCAATTGATCGGGCAAGGTGTGCCGCCACCTTATCATTTGCTGGCGATGTCTTTGGGCGCCATGGTGGCCGTCGCGTGGGCGGCGAGGTATCCGGATGAGATTCTCGGCTGCGTCCTGATCAACACCAGTTTGCGCCCTTACAGCCCATTCTATCGACGCCTCAAGCCCGGCAATTACCCCCGTCTCCTGAAACTCGCGTTACTGGGCGGCAGCGAGCAGGCCTGGGAAAGTACCATTCTTGAGATCACCAGTCGGCACGTCAAACAGCCGGCAGCAGCGCTGGAAAATTGGATCGCGTATCGGCGAGAGCGTCCGGTAAGTGCGCGCAATGCATTCCATCAACTGCTGGCAGCGCTGCGCTATCGTGCGCCTGCCAACAGGCTGGCGGTTCCCGTGCTTGTTCTTATGAGCCGGCAGGATGCTTTGGTCGATGTGTCGTGCTCACGCCAGCTTGCGCAGCGCTGGAATGCGGTTTTTTCCGAGCACCCGACCGCTGGCCATGATCTGCCGCTGGACGATGGCGCCTGGGTGATCAGTAAGGTGAAGCATTGGCTCCAGCCACAGCCGTAGCCGCTGCCCGTTTCTTCGGACGCTGTCATGCAAATGCAATGCCAATCCGATAGTGTGTCCTCCTCGGTACTCGTGATGTTTTGGAGCGTCGCAAAATCGCGACTGGGCACGAGACGGTCTGATCAGAGCCGGAACATACCGGCGACTGATCCAAAGGAGGATGACATGAACACTGCGCACGTGGACAGCAACAGCCCTTTTCGCCTGACTTTGGACGGAAGCATGACCATAAATTTTGCCAATGAGCTTGAGGACAAGATTCTTGACGCCATGCGGCAGCACCCGGTACTTGAAGTCGATCTCTCCGGTGTTCGTGAAATTGATCTCTGCGGTATTCATCTGCTAAGACTGTTGCAGACACTGGGCGGCAAGGCGGTGAATTTTGTCGCAACTTCCCAGATTGTTGAAAATGCCATCAAGGGCTTGCCCGGGATTGGCAACTTGACGCACCGACAGGGTCTGGCACTGGGGTAGATGGGGAGAGTCGGGCGGCGTCAGAATGGGCGAGGTAATAGTCGCCCGTTTTGCGTGATTCGCCTGCGTTCGTCGGTCGTGCTGATCGAGGGGCGACTGGTCACCCATCAAGCCGATGCGGCAGACACAGCAGCCTCCGGACGACGCTTCGCCGCTGCAGACGACGGCAATTTTGTCTGCCCACAGTGTGGGGCGGTGATAGCGGGAGATTTTTTTGCCTGACATTTAGGCCGCGGCACCGGGCTGCATAACCCCTCTGGGTGAATCTGCCGGATTCAGAACGGACCGAAGGGGCTTCAGAGTCTTATATCCTTCCATTTAACCAACGCTACGGTTGTCACTTGACAACCGTAGCGTTGCGATCTAACCTCATCAATATCACCTACACGATTGTTACGATGCCCCACCCGAAAAAAGAAATCGCCGTCGCCATTGAATATGTCTTAAGCAAAGGTTGGCGCGTTGTGGAAGGTGGATCTCATGCGTGGGGACAGATGT
>JBIJCY010000039.1:0-14812 GCA_044344385.1 Rhodocyclaceae bacterium
CATGCTTGATCTGATGCAGCGCTACAAGCTTGAAGGCGTTGTGCAAACGAGAATCTCGCAGCGCACGCTTACGCTCAGCGCGCAAGGCGCCAACCTGCCGCTGGAAACCTCGGTGGTCGACCATGTGCGCAGCATGGGGCGCATTTTCGAGTTCCGCAGCCGCAGCGTGCACAACTTCGAGCGTCTGACGCTGATGATCAACAACATGCCGCTGCATGACCCGGAGTTCTGCGGCCGCCTGCGTGATCATCTGTGCATCGCCGTCGAGTGCGCCGAATCGCGCCTCAAAGCAGTAGAGACAGAAGAAGTCAGCCGGCGCAGTCAGGCCGGCATCCGCGAGGCCATCGAGCGTATCAGCGCGTCGACCAGCAGTGCGCGGCAAACCTATCTGCAAGACAGGGCCGCCAGCGCGGAACTGGTGATGCTGCTTGAACAGGATTTCTCAAAGGTATTTGCCCACATGGAGATGTTGAGCGAGAAAGACGAACAGGCGATGACCTCATTGATCAGCAATTTCACCGAAAGCCTGCTCAAACTGCTCGACAGCAGCGAAGCAACCCATCAGGCGATGGAAGATCTGGGCAGGCGGCTGGGGCAATTGCATAAGGGGTGAGGTGGTTTCGTCTATTGCAAGCCCCACCCCATCCCCACCCCGGTCCAACCCTTGGAAAGGATGGGGTCCAAGCTCCCTCCCTTTCATGGGTTGGGGTGGGGATGGGATAAAGCCCACTCCAACAAAAGCAACCCCAGAGTTGCCTTTTCCAAAGTTGTCTGGCAACCTTACAACTTTGCCTAAAACCCCTTAATTTCTCTTACTGCCGCCCATCATCATGAAGAAAATCAAGAGCCTGCTGGTTGCCAACCGCAGCGAAATCGCCATCCGCGTATTACGTGCCGCCTCCGAAATGGGCATTCGCACGGTCGCCATTTTCTCCAACGAGGACCGATTCGCGCTGCACCGATTCAAGGCCGACGAGTCGTATCTGGTGGGTGCCGGCAAGAAGCCGATCCAGGCCTATCTCGACATCGACGACATCATCCGCATCGCTAAAGAAGCCGATGTGGACGCGATTCACCCCGGTTACGGCTTCCTCTCGGAGAATCCCGATTTCGCCGATGCCTGCGTAAAAGCCGGCATCGCATTCATCGGCCCGAAGGGCGACGTGATGCGCACGCTCGGCAACAAGGTCGCGGCGCGTGCGGTGGCGGTCAAGGCCGGCGTGCCGGTTGTACCGGCAACCGGCGCCCTGCCCGACGATATCGCCGGCGCGAAGAAGATGGCCCTGGAGGTCGGCTACCCGCTGATGCTCAAGGCGAGCTGGGGCGGCGGCGGGCGCGGCATGCGCGTGATCGAGACCGAAGATGATCTGGCGCCGATGATGGATGTCGCCAAGCGCGAGGCGCTGGCGGCGTTTGGTAACGACGAAGTCTATCTGGAAAAACTGGTGCGCCGCGCGCGCCACGTTGAAGTGCAGGTGCTCGGTGATATGCACGGCAACCTCGTGCACCTGTTCGAGCGCGACTGCTCGGTACAGCGTCGCAATCAAAAGGTCGTCGAACGCGCACCGGCGCCGTACATGGACGAAACGACGCGCCAGGAACTGTGTGCCTCGGCGCTGCGACTGGCCCGCGAATCCGGTTATAGCCACGCCGGCACGGTCGAGTATCTGTTTGACGTCGATACCGGCAAGTACTACTTCATTGAGGTCAATCCACGCATCCAGGTCGAGCACACGGTCACCGAGCAGGTCACCGGCGTCGACATCGTCAAGGCACAGATCCGCGTTACCGAAGGCGCGCGCGTCGGCGAGGAAGACTCGTTCATTCCGCTGCAAAAAGATATCGCACTGCGCGGCCACGCCCTGCAATGCCGTGTAACGACCGAAGACCCGGAAAACAACTTCACGCCGGACTACGGCAAGATCGCCGTCTATCGCAGCGCCGCCGGTTTCGGCATCCGCCTCGACGCCGGCACGGCCTACGCCGGCGCGGTAATCACGCCCTACTACGACTCGCTGCTGGTCAAGGTGACGGCTTGGGGACACACGCCAGATGAGGCTGCAGCCCGCATGGATAGGGCATTGCGCGAATTCCGCGTGCGCGGCCTGTCGACCAACCTGCAGTTCCTTGAAAACGTCATCGCGCATCCGCTGTTCCGATCGGGCGAATGCACGACGCGCTTCATCGACACGACGCCCGAGCTTTATCACTTCCAGAAGCGCCGCGACCGCGCAACGCGCCTCTTGAAATTCCTCGGTGAAGTGGCGATTAACGGCAACCCGGAAATGAAGGGCCGCACGCTGCCCAAACTGCCGCTGGCGCAGCCGATCAAGCCGGCGTGCGACCTGACGGCACCAATCCCCAAAGGCACGCGCGACCTGCTGAAAGAACTCGGCGCCGACAAGTTCGCGCAGTGGATGAAGGCGCAGCCGCAGGTGCTGCTCACCGACACGACGATGCGCGACGCGCACCAATCGCTGTTCGCCACGCGCATGCGTTCACGCGACATGATCGAAGTTGCGCCGCACTACGCACGCATGCTGCCGCAACTGTTCTCGATGGAATGCTGGGGCGGTGCGACCTTTGACGTGGCGCTGCGCTTCTTGAAGGAAGACCCGTGGGAACGCCTCACGCGACTGCGCGAAGCCACACCGAACATCCTCTTCCAGATGCTGCTGCGCGCCTCCAACGCGGTCGGCTACACCAACTATTCCGACAACGTCGTGCGCTACTTCGTGCAGCAGGCAGCACAGAACGGCGTCGATGTCTTCCGCGTTTTTGACTCGCTGAACTGGGTCGACAACATGCGTGTGGCGATGGATGCGGTGATCGAAACCGGCGCACTATGCGAAGGTGCGCTGTGTTACACCGGCGATCTCTTTGATCCAAAGCGTTCGAAATACGACCTCAAATACTACGTGGGCCTCGCCAAGCAACTGGAGAAAGCCGGCGCGCATATCCTCGGCATCAAAGACATGTCAGGCGTCTGCAAACCGCGCGCCGCGCATGAACTGGTCAGGGTGCTCAAGCAGGAGGTCGGTCTGCCAATCCACTTCCACACGCATGACACGAGCGGCATTTCGGCGGCGTCGGTACTCGCCGCGATTGATGCCGGCTGCGATGCCGTTGATGGCGCACTCGACTCAATGAGCGGCCTCACCTCGCAACCCAACCTCGGCTCGATTGCTGCTGCATTGCAAGGCTCTGCGCGCGACCCGGGCGTAGACCTCGCCGCGATGCAGGCGCTGTCGCACTACTGGGAAGGCGTACGGCGCAGCTACGTTCCCTTTGAAGCCGACATCCGCGCCGGCACGTCGGACGTCTACAACCATGAAATGCCCGGCGGCCAATACACCAACCTGCGCGAACAGGCCCGCGCCATGGGCCTCGAACACCGCTGGCCGGAAGTCTCCAAAGCCTATGCCGATGTCAACGTGCTATTCGGCGACATTGTCAAAGTGACGCCGACGTCCAAGGTGGTCGGCGACATGGCGCTGTTCATGGTCGCCAACGATCTCAAACCGGCCGATGTGAGCAACCCGGAACGCGAAATCGCCTTCCCGGAATCGGTCATCTCGCTGTTCAAGGGTGAACTCGGCTTCCCGCCGGATGGCTTCCCGAAGGCGCTGGAACACAAGGTGCTGCGCGGTGAGCAACCGATGCAGGGCCGCGCCGGTGATCACCTGCCGGAAGTCGACCTCGAAGCCAAGCGCGCCGAAGCCGAGCACGCCGTCGGCCGCCACATCACCGACACCGACCTCGCCTCCTACCTGATGTATCCGAAGGTGTTCAAGGATTACGCCGAGCATCGCCGCGAGTTCAGCGACGTGTCGCTGCTGCCGACCTCGCCCTTCTTCTACGGCCTGCTCGACCGCGAGGAAATCGCCGTCGACATCGACAAGGGAAAGACGCTGGTCGTGCGCCAGACCGGCCGCTCGGACACGGTTGATGAAGAAGGCAAGATCAAGGTTTTCTTCGAGCTGAACGGCCAGCCGCGCACCGTACGCGTGCCGAAAGCCGGCCTCGGCGCCATTCGCAGCAAGCCAAAGGCCGAGGAAGGCAACGCCAACCACGTCGGCGCGCCGATGCCCGGCATGGTCGTGACCATCGCCGTCAAGACCGGCCAGAAGGTCAAGAAAGGCGACCCGCTGCTGTCGATTGAGGCGATGAAGATGGAAACCATGCTCACCGCCGAGCGCGACGCGACGGTGCATGCGCTGCATGTGCGTTCGGGTGAAACGATCAACGCCAAGGATCTGCTGATCGAGTTGAGCTGAGCGGTACGGATGACTGCGGGGAAGTTGCTAAAGAAGAGCACTCCACTGCAGTCGCCGACCTCACAGGACAGCCGGTGCTTTATGCCTGCGGTTCGTGAAAACGAACGGTGTTCCGTCCGTCCTCTTTGGCCTGATACATTGCCGTGTCAGCCAGCAGCAGAATGTCATCCTGACTCAGCAAGTGATCGATAAACAGGGCTACACCAATACTCACCGTACAGTGATGATCGTGGTGAATCTCCGTTTTCCCCTCGCGCTTGACGGTCAACCGATAGGGTTCTGACAGGGTTGCGCGAATTTTTTCGGCAATGAGACGAGCCTGAGCACCGGAACTGGTTCTATCCGCAGCCAACTCATTGATCATCACAACAAATTCATCTCCGCCAAAACGCGCCACTGTATCCGCTTCACGCACACAACGGCTCAGCCTTTGCGCCGCCTCAATCAGCAACAGATCACCGGACGCATGACCATACAGATCGTTCAGCGATTTGAAGTTATCGAGATCAAGAAACATCACCGCGCCATAACAGCTACTGCGTTTACTGACGGCCATCGCCTGACTCAGGCGATCGTTGAGTAGACGACGGTTGGGCAGCAGAGTCAGCGGGTCATAAAATGCCAGTTGCTGCACCTGCGCTTCCATCTGCTTGCGCTCGGTAATGTCGCGTCCGGAGCCAACCGTCCCGATAACCGTTCCGTTATCGTCCACAAATGGCGTTTTGTGCACTTCAAGAACGAGAAGCTTGCCCTGAACATTACCGGACTCTTCAAACACCGAAGTTTCACCCCGCTCAAGCGTGATTACGTCGCTATCCTGACAAAGCTCCCCGAAGGTATGCCATTGCGGATTTTCCGGACAGCGTTCCCTCTCACGCATGGCGAAGAACATATCGGTCTTGCCACGTGGCTCGTCAGTATCCACCGCCATGAGCAACTGGGCGCACATGGCCTGATTCGCAAAAACATAGCGCTGTTCAAGATCCTTGGCCCAGATCATGTCCGGCACGTTATCGCACATCAATCGCAGCAGGGAAGCCAGCTTCCCTGATCGCGCCTCGCTATCACGCAGAACTTCCTGCGCGTTCATTCGTTCAGTAATGTCCGAGTAAGTGCCAATCATACGCAACGGTTTGCCGTCCTCGGTCGTGCTGACCACCATGCCGCGATCGAGTACCCATTTATACTTGCCGTCCTTGCAGAGAACGCGCAGTTCGATTGCATATTTGGCGGTCTTGCCATCCAGATAAGCTTGCAATGCAGCAAGCGCATCTGCCTTGTCATCCGGGTGATAGCGCTTTTCGCATTCGTCCAGACCATTCCCGATCTCGTCATCGGAATACCCGAGCATTTCTTTCCAGCGCGAAGAGAAAACCAGCGTATTGCGCTCGATATTCCAGTCCCAGACACCCACACCGGAACCCTCGAGGGCAAATTTCCAGCGATACTCGCTTTCCTTCAGTGCCGCATCAGTCTTTGTAAGATCACCAATAGCCCGGTGCAGATCCTTAAGTCGATTCTGATAGGCGCGCACAAGATGGATTGCAAGAACAGCGGCCAGAATAGAAATGATGATCTGAATCAGACCATTCATGGCCGGTGGCGTAAATTGACGCACGGGTAGAAATCCAGAGGACTCCGCCACAATGAAGCCAAGAATCGTTGCCACGATCAATCCAGTAAACGCCAGCGTTGCCCGCAAGCTGCTCAGCCAGCCAATCATCAGGATGATCACCGGATAGGAGACCACCGCCGGGGCCTGCACGCCACCGGTAAAAAATGCAATGCCCGTCACGCCGACCCATGAACCGTAGGCAAGCACACTGAAGGCCACCTGAGCTTTACCACGCGAGAGAAAAATCCAGCCGGCAACTGCAACAAGCGAGAGCAGCAGAGGACCCAGCGCACGTATGGCCTGATCCGGTGCGAAGATGTAAATAGCAACCACAAAACTTGCAGAAGCAGCCAGCAGCGTAGCAATGGCATAGCCGAGAAAGACGCGCGAGGATGCCCAGCCAATAGGCGAATCTATTTCGTCATGGGGGTGAGAAAGAGTTTCGGCCTGCTTCACCATTTCAGATGGACTCCACTGCATGCAGCTTCAAACAATCACGATTATCTATCTGAAATTTGCCGCCCTAACCGGCCTAAACACCAGGCACAGGCACATCAACAGCCCGACTCGTGAAAGATGAACGAGCAGGCTGCTGCAGCCTATTCTAGCAGGACAGGGAAAACCATGATTCAAATCAAAGACGTGTTTTACGCTCTGCAAGTCCGCTACAGAAACCTGACTACCCAGCTCCCAGCGTACATCCTTAATATCGGGCGGGTTCAGTACGATGGCGCGCGCTTTGCGATTAATGCCCCGCCACTCTTCTCAAGCGCTCTTTGACCAGCGCCATCAACACCTTGTCATCGATGGGCTTGGTCACGTAATCATTGGCGCCCAGCTGGAAGCCAAGTCGAGAGTCACCGGGATCGGTGCTGGAGGTGATGAAAACAAATGGAATTGCCGCCGTCGACGGCTCGGCGCGCAGACGGGCCAGCACGCCAAATCCATCAACGCCCGGCATAAAGAGATCGCACAAAATCAGGTGCGGAGGCGTCCGCAACGCAAGCTCGATACCCTGTGCACCTGACGATGCCTCTATCGGCAGATAGCCCTCCTTGAGCAACAGCCCGAGCAGACTTTCGCGCATGAGCGCATCATCGTCAATGACCAGAATCCGGTGCTTCGATTGCCGCATTGCACACTCTCTCAAAATTTTGCCAGCACAATATGCTGAAGTAGCCGCATCATAGTACGATTTTCGGGTCATCTGAAACTACAGACGCCAGTTGGTTTTTTTGCTATTTTCCGCTCACCCGGCCCACCATTTCAGGAATTCATGATGTCCGCACAAAACAACGCAAGTGAGCTCACTACATCCGACCTTTTTCAGCCGTACAACATGGGCTCGCTGACCCTTGCCAATCGCATCATCATGGCACCGCTGACACGCAGCCGCGCACTAGCGGGTGATGTACCGGGGCCGCTGACGGTCACCTACTACACGCAACGTGCCAGCGCCGGCCTGATCATCAGTGAGGCTTCGCAAATTTCGCCGCAGGGCAAGGGCTATATCCAGACACCCGGCATCTACAGTGCCGCACAGATTGCCGGCTGGAAACAGGTGACCGAGGCGGTACACGCCAAGGGCGGCAAGATCATCATCCAGCTCTGGCACGTTGGCCGCATCTCGCACCCGGCGCTGCAGGAAGGCGGTGCACTGCCGGTCGCCCCGTCGGCGGTTACCCCGAAGGGCTGGGTCTTCACCGGCAAGGGCAAGGAAGACATGGTGACGCCGCGTGCACTCGAACTTGCCGAGCTACCGGGAATCCTCGCAGACTACAAACGTGCCGCGCAAAACGCCAAAGCGGCCGGCTTCGACGGCATCGAGATCCACGCCGCCAACGGCTACCTGATCGACCAGTTCCTGCGCGACAAGACCAACCTGCGCTCCGACAGCTATGGCGGCAGCATCGAGAAGCGCACCCGTTTCCTGCTCGACGTAAGCGATGCGGTTCTTGAGGTCTGGGAGAAGGATCGCGTCGGCGTTCGCCTGTCACCAATCAGCGCAGTTAACGACATCGACGACAGCAACCCCGAGCCACTGTTCACCTACGCCGTGCAGGAACTTGCCAAACGCGATATAGGTTTCCTGCACATCGTCGAAGGCACGACCGGCGGGCCGCGCATTCCCGGCCAACCGACCGACTTCGATCTGAACAAACTGCGCCGAATCTTCCCCAACACCTACATAGCGAACAACGGCTACACGCGGGAGATGGCGATTGAAGCCCGTGCGAAAAACAGTGCTGACCTGATCGCCTTCGGCAAAAATTTCATTTCCAACCCGGATCTGGTCGAACGCCTGCGTCGCAACGCCCCGCTCAATGCGCTCGATACAAAAACGCTCTATGGTGGCGATGAACATGGATATACTGATTATCCATTTCTCGAGGCGGCAAGCTGACGTTAACCCGCGGAAAAAACAGCCTCAAGAACACCAGGCAGACATCACGAAATAACCGGTCACGCCAAGCACCAGCGTGCCAACAACGTGTAGGATCGGCCGCCAGTAGCTGATCTTGAATTTTTGCCGACCAGGAGCGCGTGATATACGTTTCTCCTCGACCCAGTTGACGACTTCACCAAGCGTAAATACGCAGGCCAGACCGAAAACCATCAAACCGACGATGATGGCGCCAATCTGGCGCTCGCCGGTCCGACACGACACGGCCATGCTGAGCTGGCCACGCGTCAGTGGATCAAAACCGATGGCAACGTAAACGATACCCATAGCCATGCCCGCCAGTACGAGAATAATCGCAAGATATATCCAGAACTCACGCGTCTTGACAGCATCGCTGACTGCCTCGACCTGCCGCCCCAACTCTTTGATCAAACCTGAAAACACGGTGTGCAGACTCCATCTGGCGCGTTTGACTGAAAATGTATCAAGATTTTTTTAACCAAGGCCTCAACGTGGACCGCAACTCCGCCTCGTTGTATCCATGAATCACACTATCACCGACCACAACTAGCGGCACACCGTTACCGCCCAACCGCTTATGGCCTTCATACGCCGCAGAGCTCTTTTCAATATCCAGCTCGATAAACTGAATGCCGTTCGCCAAAAAAAACTCTCTTGTTGCCGTGCAATAGCCACACCACTCCGTAGCGTAGAGAACCACCTCAGGCTGCGTCGCGCCGGCCTTGATGACCGAGGCCTGTGCGCGGGTTTGCCAAACCGGCTTGCTAATCCAGACGCCCGTACCGATAACCACAACCAGAAACAGCCACTTCAACAGGCCCGACCCCGCGCGACTGGTTGATACAACCGAAACGGCCGACCGCCCGTAGTTTTCCGAATTGGCGCCACCCACCCCCTTGTTGTAGGCAATTTCGCATGACGGGCATTGCCACTCCGGCGCATTGTCGGATGATTTCCGGATGTAATTACAATTTGGGCAGATGCGGCTCATGAATTACTCGATAACAATAAATCGAAGGGTGCGACAGTACCAACAGCCGGATACCCCGGAACTTGTGCAGCGCAAAAAATCAGACGGGCACACGCAACTTCATTCGGCAGTCAAGGCCGTCTCAGCAAGCTTGCGATCGGTGATATCGAGCAGGGTTTCGATAGCGCCCACCACCTTGCCATTGCGATCGCGCAAGGGCGCGGCGAGAAAATACAACCATTTGCCGCCTTCGCCAAAATTCGGGAAGAAATCCTCTGCCTCGTAGGCGCCGGAGACCAGTTCAGCGCGGTGAGAACGTGTGTCATAGTGCCGCCGAACCTCGTCCTCCGAGGCGCCGGAGACAATCATTTCCGCCAGCACGACGCGCCGGTTGTCAAAATGGTAAAACGCCCGCCAGGTATCACTGCGTCCGACCATCTCGGCCGCCGGCATGCCGGTAAGTATTTCGCAGGCATGATTCCAGTGGGTGACACGGCAGTTTGCGTCAACAACGAACATGGCGACCGGACACCCGGCAACGATATCAGTCAGACGCCGCTCGCTTTCGCGCCGGGCAATCTGCTCCTGTTTGTACTCGGTAACATCCTGCAAGGTTTCAATCGCACCGACAATCTTGCCATCGGTATCCTTCAGTGGTGACGCCGTAAAGTAAAGCCAGGCCGCGCCACTTTCCATTGCGGGGAAATAATCCTCGGCTTCAACCGCACCGGGAATCAGATCAGAAGTGCGGAATTTTCCACCGTAGTATCGGTTCAGCAACCCGCCCTGCAGACCGTCGACCACCAGATCGGCAAGCACCGGGCGATGTGCCGAATAAAAAGCTCGCCATTGATGGTGCGTTCCCACCACTTCGTCGGCGGGAATGCCGGAGAGTTCCTCGAGCGCCAGGTTCCAGTGCGTGACCACATGATTGGTGTCGATCACAAACGTAGCGACCGGGCTGGCATTGATGACCTGCAGCAGGTCAAAGACTGGTGTTTTTGCTGTTGTCATTATCTTGATCTCCCCTCTGGCGACATGATGCTTATTCTGGCACAAACCGGCGGTGGATTGAGCGGGCGACAACGGTACAATCCAGCCTTTCGCCAAACCATCCACCCGGCCGGACACCCCAATGACCACAGAAAGCTTCATCGCAGGCAAGGACGCCTCGCTGAAATCCTCGATCAGCCGCATGCAGGCCAAGCTGGGAGGCATCGGCTTTCATGTCGAGGAGCGCTTCTTCAACATCGAAGCGCCAGGAATGGCGCTAAAAGGCTGCGACATGCATCACCGCCTGCTCACCGCCTATGCCAAGCTGCAAGCGCAAAAATGACCTACGAAGAATATCTCGACGAAGTCGTCACCCTGCTCACCGAGATCTACACGATGCAGGACGAGGCGGCCATCGCACTGATCATGCGCGCACAGGCCGATGACTTCTTCAGCGGGCATGACGACGATCCAACGATCTGCACCCAGGAACGCGCCGAAGTGGATGCACGAGCGGTCTTCAAGAAATACAAGCCGCTCCGGAAATGATCCGCCCCTGGCGAAAAAACTGACAGAAGCCAAAGGCCTGTAAGTAGATCAGCCGGCAAGACCAACAGCCGACCGATGCTCAGTTAGCCGCTTATTTGCTTGCGCTCTGTGCTTTCCGGCCCTACTCACACATGGCCTTGCAGCCAGCGGGATCGGTGGTGCAGTTTACTTTTTCGTCGACTTTGCATTCCGCCTTCAGCCTGTTGGTGAAAACAATGCCCTCACCGTAGGTGCAGACGAGTCGCGTGATGCCGCCTTTGCGGCTGGCCGCAATGCTGGAAGCCTTGGCCGCCTTGACGCCGGCAACCGGCAAGCCACAGGAAACATAGGCCTGAAAAGCGCCATCGCCCGACTCCCACAACGCCACATTTTTCAGCTGTCGATAACGTCCGTAGTCGGTACAGACGTCGGTGTCTTTTTCATACATCCGCTTGTTGTCGCTGCAATAGCCGTTAAAGGTGAATCTCAGATCCTCCTCGGTCGGGCAGGCAGCAACCTGAGCCGCAGCGGACAAATCAGGACAGGAAACGGTATCTGCCATGGCGGCAGGAACAGCAGAGGCACAGAGCAGCACAAAAGCGGCAACATTCAGTTTCATCGGACAATCTCCAGTAAAAAAACTCGTCTCGGTTACTTCAGGCAAGGGCGAAGCATTCACCACACGGCGTATATAATGCTTGCTTCACTCATTCAGCGGTCAGAATAATCATGGAAGCCGAACAACTCAATATCATCGCCAACCAGCTCACCGATCTCACCCAGAGAACGGCCGAGCTCCGGAGGTATCTTTGACTACGATCAGAAATTTGATCAGTTAAACACCGTCGCCCGCGAGCTCGAAGACCCGAAAGTCTGGGATAACGCCGAGCGCGCACAGGAACTCAGCAAGGAAAGAAAAGCGCTTGAGAACGTGGTGCTGGTGCTCGATCGCGTCAGCGACGGGCTGAAGGATGCCGGCGAGCTGTTTGCCATGGCGCGCGAGGAGAACGACGACGACACGTTGCACGCCGTCGAGGCTGACGTTGCCGTCATCGAGAAAGACATCTCCGGCCTCGAATTCCGCCGCATGTTCAACAACCCGGCCGACCCGCTCAACTGCTTCGTCGATATTCAGGCCGGCGCGGGTGGTACCGAAGCGCAGGACTGGGCGTCGATGCTGCTGCGCATGTATCTGCGCTATGGCGAGCGCAAAGGCTATGGCGTTGAGGTGATGGAAGAATCCGAGGGTGACGTTGCCGGCATCAAAACGGCAACGATCAAACTCTCCGGCGAATACGCGTTCGGCATGCTGCGCTCGGAAACAGGCATCCACCGTCTGGTGCGCAAGTCACCCTTCGACTCGAACGCCCGCCGGCACACCAGCTTCTGTTCGATCTTCGTTTATCCGGAAATCGACGATTCGTTCGAGATCGACATCAACCCGGCCGACCTGCGTGTAGACACCTACCGCGCCTCGGGTGCCGGTGGTCAGCACATCAACAAAACCGACTCGGCGGTGCGTATCACGCACGTCCCGTCGGGCATCGTCGTGCAGTGCCAGAATGACCGTTCACAGCACCGTAACCGCGCTGAGGCAATGGCCATGCTCAAATCGCGCATGTACGAAGCCGAAATCCGCAAGCGCCAGACCGAACAGCAGAAGCTCGAAGACTCGAAAACCGACATCGGCTGGGGTCACCAGATCCGTTCCTACGTGCTCGACCAGTCGCGCATCAAGGATCTGCGCACCAACGTCGAAGTCGGCAATACGCAGGGCGTACTCGATGGCGATCTGGATCAGTTTATTGAAGCCAGCCTTAAGCAGGGAGTTTGAACCTTGAAGAAGATCATTTTTACCTTAGCCGTTGCTTTCGCCTCACTGTCGGCACAAGCCGCCAAGCCGGAGAGCTATGCCGGAAAGCAGCCTCACGTGCTGCTGAAATCTGCACCGGATTTTGCCAGGGCTTACCGTGAAATGACACGTGAGCTTGAACTGCCCGCATGGACCAAACGACTCGCCGCCGGGCAATCGGCGCAGATTGTCGAGATTGGCGGCAGCAAGCGCATTCTGGCCTCGGCCTGCGGCAAAGCCGGTTGCCTCGATGAGCGTATCTACATCCTGTTTGACCCCGAAACAAAAACGGCGACCGGCTTCTTTTTTCTGCCACCTGCCGCCGACGATCCGGGTGACTCACGCACCGCTTTCTCGCAATGGCTCGGCAAACCGGGCAAGGAAGCCTCCGATTTTCTGCTCGAACGCGCCATCAACGACGCACGCAGCCTGAATAAACCCAACTATTGATTGCGAGACATACCATGTCCGAAACGACCCCGAACCAGGAAAACGCCGCTGCCCCCACTGCACAGGATGAAAATCACCTGATCGCCGAACGCCGCGCCAAGCTCGCCGAATGGCGGCAAAGCGGCAAGGCTTACCCGAACGATTTCTCGCGCGAAAATACCGCCGGCAAGATCAGCGAAGTTTACGAAGCCAAGACGCTCGAAGAACTCGCCGCGTCGCCGGTCGAAGTCAAGGTTGCCGGTCGCATCATGCTCAAGCGAGTGATGGGCAAAGCGTCCTTCGTGACGATTCAGGATCTGTCCGGCCGCATCCAGCTCTACGTCAGCCGCGACAATGTCGGTGAAGAAATCTACGCCGCGTTCAAGCGCTGGGACATGGGCGACATCATCGGCGCCGTCGGCACCCTCTTCCGCACCAAGACGGGCGAGCTGACCATCCAGTGCTCGGAAATCCGCCTGCTCTCCAAGTCGCTGCGCCCACTGCCCGAAAAATTCCACGGTCTGACCGACGTCGAGCAGAAATACCGCATGCGCTACCTCGACCTGATCACCAACGAGCAGTCGCGCTTCACCTTCGTGGCGCGCAGCCGGATGATCCAGTCGATCCGCAATTACATGATGGACCACGGCTTCCTCGAAGTCGAAACGCCGATGATGCACCCGATCCCCGGCGGCGCGTCGGCCAAGCCGTTCAAGACGCACCACAATGCGCTCGACATGGAGCTCTTCCTGCGTATCGCGCCGGAGCTGTATCTCAAGCGTCTGGTCGTCGGTGGCTTCGAAAAGGTGTTCGAGGTGAACCGCAATTTCCGCAACGAAGGGATCAGCCCGCGCCACAACCCCGAGTTCACCATGATGGAGTTCTACGAGGCCTATACCGAATACAAGAAGCTGATGGACTTCACCGAAGGCCTGCTGCGCCATGCGGCGCGCGAAGCACTGGGCACCGAGGTATTCGAATATCAGGGCCGCACACTCGATCTGTCGAAGCCATTTGCCCGCCTGACCATCGTCGAAGCGATCCGCAAATACCACCCCGGCTTCACCGTCGAACAACTGACCGACGCCATCTGGCTGAAGACCAAACTCACCGCCATGAAGGTCGAGGTGCGCGCTGGCGCCGGCCTCGGCACGCTGCAGCTGCTGATGTTCGAGGAAACCGCCGAAGCCGACCTCTGGGAACCGACGTTCATCATCGACTACCCGGCCGAAGTCAGTCCACTGGCACGGCGCAGCGACGCCAATCCGGAAGTCACCGAGCGCTTTGAGCTGTTCATCGTCGGCCGCGAAATCGCCAACGGCTTCTCCGAATTGAACGACCCGGAAGATCAGGCCGCGCGCTTTCTGGAGCAGGCCAAGGCCAAGGATGCCGGCGACGAAGAGGCGATGTACTACGACGCCGACTACATCCGCGCCCTCGAATACGGTCTGCCGCCAACCGGTGGCTGCGGCATCGGCATCGACCGCCTGGTCATGCTGCTGACCGACTCGTCGAACATCCGCGATGTAATCCTCTTCCCGCAAATGAGACCGGAGTAAGCGCCCTTGGGCGCTTTACGTAGGGAATCCCTTTAGTGGCGCCCTGAGTGATACACGCGGTACAAGGTGGAACCATGAAACATCCCGACAGCCTGTTTGCTACATGAAACTATCAAGAATCTACCAACCGAGAAACCCGCTGTTCTGGCTAATGGCCATAATCA
>JBIJCY010000268.1:0-4371 GCA_044344385.1 Rhodocyclaceae bacterium
TGAACACGTAGGCCATGGTGGTACCCAGCGCCACCAGCACATCCATGTTCGGGCCGCCACCGCGTAGCGCTTTCCAGCCGCCGTCATAAAAACGCCAGCCGATCCAGAATTGCACCGGCGTGGCCAAGCCGAGTTGCAGCCAGCGCGGCAACAGCTCCTCGTGATGCGCCTCCCAGCCGCCACCGCTGAACATGGTCACCATCTGCGCCACCAGCGGTAGCGTCAGCGCGGCAGAAATCCAGAAGCGGCGCAGCTCGGCGCGATAGGTCGCCAGCTTGCGCGCTTTTTCCTCCTCGCGCGAACGGTCATCAACGACCCGCCCGACAAAACCGGCACGCTGGATTGCCGCGATCAGCAAGGCCGGATCAGCCACACCCGGCAGATAGCGAACGCGCGCCCGCTCGGCCGCCAGATTGACCGCCGCCTCGACGCCCGGCAAGCGATTGAGCACTTTCTCAAGGCGCGTCGAACAGGCAGCGCAGGTCATGCCTTCGATGCCAAGCTCGACCGTCTGCAGGGGAGCGCTCGAAGCGGCGCTTTCCACAGACTCGGTAGCTTCCGTCACTTGGCGAGCATCACCGGGCGATCGGCCAGATGCAGCACCTTGCTCGCCACCGAGCCAAGCAGCGCAGCCGGCAGCGCGCCGCGACCATGCGTTCCCATGAAGACGATATCGCAGCTCAGCTCACGCGCCAGCTTGACGATAATCTCGGCGGCCGGTCCGACATGAATGTGCCGCTGAAACGCCAACCCCGCCGCATTCAGAAGCGCTTCGGCACTCACCAGCAGCGCGTCGCTTTCCTCACGATAATAAGCCTCCAACGTTTCCTGGCCGATGTGCTGCTGAACACGCCCGACAGGGATCGGCGCATGCACATGCAACAGGTGAATTTCCGGCAACTCGCGAAACCACGCCGCATGCTGGACGAACTGGGCGACGGCGCGGTTTGAACACGCTGAGCCATCGACCGGGATCAGTACTTTGAACATATTCTCTCCTTCTTGGCCATGCACCGATTTTCTCACTGACACGGACGATCAGGTCATAAAACACAGGATGGTGAATGCACGGATTGCTACAGCGCTCATTATGGACTAGCCTTCCAACGAGTATTCGAGTGCTGGTTTGTCCCTTTGGACCAACCCAAGCTTATTCCAAACTCAGGCTAACTGGCGGAGTCAACGATCATGAACAGCGCGGTAATCATCAATCTCGACTACGAGCAGCATAGCAGCACCAACTGCCGACGGATTTGGGCAGAAATCGAAAGCCGCATGCTGCAGGCAGGGTTCGTAAAAAACAACCGCCTGTTCCTCACCACACTGGATAGGGACACAGCCTGCAAGCAGGCAAAATCCGTGGTTGCCGAAGTTGAAGCATTGCTGGCAGCCCAGGACATCAACGTATTTGATTCGATACGCGAATTCTACGGGCTCGACTATAACCAGATCAACGACCTTCTAGGCCCATCCAACGCCTCGATCGAAGTAAGTTTCGTCGACACCGGGACGTTCCGCGCATTCCTGAACTCCGACCCTGAGTAGGCTTCGCCGTGAGAAGGTGAGGCACACTCAACTATCGGCAACGCAGACCTGATTCCGTCCGGCGTGCTTGGCGGCATAGACAGCACCATCAGCCCGTTCGATTAACGATTCAAGCGACAACTCTTCCGGCGGTAGCAGTGTGGCAACGCCAAAACAGGCGGTCACCTGCAGGGTGGGCTGCGCCGCCAACCCGGTACTGATCACCATACTCTCAACTGCCTGACGCAGTTTCTCACCCACCAGACGCGCCTCATGCGCGTTGACATCGGTGAGCAAAACAAGAAACTCTTCGCCACCAAAGCGGGCCACGAGATCAATCCCGCGCACATGGGCGGCCAGCGCATTGGCGACCGCCTTCAGGCAGACATCGCCGACAATGTGGCCCCACGTATCATTGACTACCTTGAAGTGATCCACATCCACCAGAATCAGTGACAGCGGCAAGCCGACACGCTCCTGCCGCTGCCGCTCCAGTTCGTAGCGCTCCCGAAACTTGTGCCGGTTGGCCAACCCGGTCAGCGCGTCATGCAAGGCCATCTTTTCCAGTTCCTGCCGCGCGAGGGTAATCTCGGTGACATCAACATCAACGCCACGATAGCCGAGGTAGCGCCCGCCTTCGTCGTAGACAGGTTGCGCGCTGGAAGACAGCCAGACGGTTTCACCGACCTTGTTTTTCGCTTCTACGATCAAGCCTTTAATCGGCTTCTGCGCAGCAATCAGCCGCGCTATCTCGCAACTCTCGCAACTCCCGGCGCCACACAACGTAGGGAAGCGCGGCAAGCCGATCATGTCGTTTTCGGCAAAACCAAGAATGTGCTCAATGCCCTGCAGATAGGTGTAGTTCCCCTCGACATCGATTTCCCAGATGAAGGTCGGCGAAAAGTTGACCGCATCACTCATCAGGTTCTTTACCCGGCGCAGCGTCTGCTCATTGCGGATGCGTTCCGTGATGTCGGTATAGGTACTGACAAAGCCGGCCACCTTGCCGTCGATCTGCATGTCGCGGCCTTCGATTTCCAGCGTGCGGCCATCGGGGCGGATACGCTCAAGGCGGTGCGGCTCAAATTTCATGGCCAGTGCTACCGTATCCTTGGCCTTCTGCACCGGATCAACGTCGCCATACTCGCCACGCTCGGCATTCTTGCGAATGAGTTCCTCGAAAGAAATCCCTGGCTGAAGGTCACCCTCATGCATTCCCATGACATTCTCAAAGCGTTTGTTCCAGAGCACCATATCAAGCTTCTCGTTGACCACTGTCACGCCTTGCGGCAATGAGTTGAGTACCGTATCAAGGTAGGTGGAATAACGCTGAGCATCCTGTTCGGCATGTTTTCGATCAGTAATGTCGGTATAAATTGTTACGAAACCACCACCCGGCAAGGGCGTCCCGCGAACTTCGAGCACCGTGCCATTTGGGCGCTGTCGTTCGAACACATGCGGCTGCATATTGCGCGCCCGCTCGCAAAGCTGATCAGCGAGTACTTCAGCATCGCCTGGCCCATATTCACCACGCCCGGCATTCAATAGCGCCAAAGCATGCAACGAAGGCAACCCATCGACAAAAAGAGCATCGGGAAAATCAAGCATGATGCGAAAATTCTGGTTGCACATCACCATTTCGTGCGCGGCATCAAACATCGATATTCCACAAGGCAGAAACTCGACGATAGTTTGCAGTGCATGCTGGTTACTGCTGCTTGCCTGTTGCATGAGCGCTCCCAATCTACTGTTGGCGACAATTTTCTTGGAATGATGCGTGGATGCTGCAAAAATGACAAGCAGTCGCTACTGAGCAACCAGCCGCAGCGCACCGAGCAGCCCCCACACGCCGAAGCCCAGCACCAACAGCCCGGCTGCCCAACGTACGGCCGGCATCGCCGCATAGGCCCGCAGACGAACGGCAAGCAGGCCAGCCAGTAGCAGATTGGGCAAGGTTCCAAGACCGAAAGCCAGCATCAATCCGGCGCCGTGCAATGCCGAGCCACTGGTCAAGGCCGTCGCCAATGCGCTATAGACCAGACCACAAGGCAGCCAGCCCCACAACAGGCCGAGCGGAAAGGCCTGCGCTACAGTGCGCGCGGGAAGATAGCGCTTGCTCAGCGGTTGCAGATGCACCCATAGCCGCTTGCCGAAGCGTTCGGTAAATGCCAGGGCCTGCGTGATTCCGATCAGATAGAAGCCGAGCGCCACGAGCATCAGATTGGCCAGCACATAGAGCGCGAGTCGCACCGGCAACTGGCCGGAAAGTATGAAGCTCAAACCACCGAGCCCGCCGGCAATGGCGCCGGCCAGCGCATAGCTGATGATCCGCCCGCTGTTATAGGCCAGATGCAGAACAAATCGCGGAGGACCACCCATCGTCAGCGCGCTGACGATACCGCCGCACATGCCGACACAGTGCGTACCGCCAAGCAGGCCGATCAGGAACAGGGCGAAATAACCGGAGGCTGAAAATTCAGGCATAAGCCTTCAGCAAGGTGAGGGGAAAGCAGGATTCTACGACAGCCGGGGCAAACGCCCCTTTCCGGAAAAATCCTCAGAGGCCGCAAAAATCAAAAACTTACCGCGGAGGCGCGGAGGCGCAGAGGAAACGCAGAGAAAAACAATTGTTTTAAAGATTTTCTCTGCGAAATCTCTGCGCCTCTGCGCCTCTGCGGTAGGGGTTAAAGCATTTTTCCAGCGTTTCACTGCCCGATCAGATGACCTTCGAGTAACGCGTACGTTGCCGGTCGGCGCGCAGGTATTTGTCAAACACCATCGAAATGGCGCGTACCAGCATGCGACCGGCGGGCAGCACGGTAATCCATTTGTCGTCGATGCGAACCA
>JBIJCY010000040.1:0-14743 GCA_044344385.1 Rhodocyclaceae bacterium
CCTTACTGGCCGCTCAAGATGCGTACTTCCTCATCGCACGAAGAAGGTTGCGAGCGTGATTTTGCCGTCGCTACCAAGGAACTCGTTGGTGAGAATGGCAAGGTCAAGGCGCTCAAGGCAGTTCGCGTCGAGTGGAAAGACGGCAGGATGCGTGAGGTTGCTGGCAGCGAGTTCGAACTGAAGGCTGATTTAGTGTTGTTGGCCATGGGCTTTGTTGCGCCGGTCAAGCAAGGCTTGCTTGAACAACTGGCCGTTGAGCTCGATTCGCGCAACAACGTCAAAGCGACCACCGACGGCGCTGGTTGTTACGCGACTAGCGTGGCAAAAGTGTTTGCGGCGGGCGACATGCGTCGCGGTCAGTCGTTGGTCGTCTGGGCCATCCGCGAGGGCCGGCAGTGCGCGCGTGAGGTCGATATTTTCCTGACAGGAAGCTCGGATTTGCCGCGCTAAAACGCAAAAATGCGGCAAAGCACCATAAAAACCCCGTTTCGGCTCCCTGAAACGGGGTTTTTCTTTGGCCTGAGCTAAGGGCTATGGCATAGTAGCGGCTGGCTTGATGGGGGAGGCAAAATGAATCCGGAATTGCAAAAATCATTGCAGGTCACCGTGCTGCCAAGCACGCTCGATGGCTACATGCTGGTCATTCTGTTGATCATGGTTGTTGCCGGCCTGCTCGGTGGCGTTGCCAATTATTTTTTGAGTGATCGCCAGTCCGATCTCGGTCGTCAGGACTGGGTCAAATACCCGATTCTCGGCGTCATCGCTGCGCTGACCGTGCCGCTCTTTCTGAACATGATTTCGAGCAATCTGCTTGAAGCTGCGCGCACCCGCCCTGTTGATTTCTTTGTTTTTGCCGGTTTTTGCCTGATCTATGTCATCTCGCTACGTCGTCCGTTCGAAAACGTCGCCAACAAACTGCTGACGCAAATGGATCAGATCAAGCGTGAGATGGCGCAGATGAAACAGCAGCGCAACGAAGCGCCGCCAGCCGCTGTGCGCGAAGAAATTGTGTCCGCCGTCGAAACGCCGCCGGCGGTACCAAAGCAGGAGCCTATAAAGGAATCGCTGTCGTACAACGATATCGAAATCCTGCGCGCCCTTGCCGAAGAGAATTATGTGTACGGCAATCTGGTTGGCTTGACCGACAAAACCGGGCTTGCACGCGACCTCGTCAGCACCCGCCTCACTGTGCTCAAAAATCTCGGCATTATTGAAACCCGCATCAACGACAAGAACATCCTGCACTGGTTTGTTTCGCCCAAGGGCAAGCAGATGCTGGGTGACATTCTTTCCGGACAGGACGATCGCAAGACCGCCTGACCGCTTCACAGAGTACGCACATGAATATCGTCATCCTCGCCGCCGGGCAGGGAAAGCGGATGCATTCCAACCTCCCCAAGGTGCTGCATCCGCTGGCCGGCAAAGCGCTCGTTTCGCACGTCATCGACACAGCGCGCAGCCTCTCGCCGAAAAACCTCTGTCTGGTCTATGGCCATGGTGGCGACATTGTGCGCACCACGCTCGCTGCGCCTGACCTGGCCTGGGCGTTGCAGGAACCGCAGCTTGGCACCGGGCACGCTGTACAACAAGCATTGCCGCATCTGGGGGGCGAAGGAACAACGCTGGTGCTCTATGGCGATGTGCCGCTGATTCAGGCTGAAACACTGAAGAAGTTGCTGCATGCCGCACAGGACGCCAGTGGTGCTTTGGCTATCCTGACCGTCGAACTCGCCGATCCGTCCGGCTATGGCCGCATCGTGCGTAATGCCGCCGGCAACGTGACCAGCATCGTTGAACAGAAGGATGCTTCGGCCAACCAGCTGACAATTCGTGAAATCAATACCGGCATCATGGCGCTGCCGACGGCGCGGCTCGGCGAATGGCTCGCCGCGCTGTCGAATGACAACGCACAGAAAGAGTATTACCTGACTGACATCGTCGGCATAGCGGTTGCCGCCGGCCTACCGGTGCGTACCGCGCATCCACAGCATGAGTGGGAAGTGCTTGGCGTCAATAGCAAGGTTCAGTTGGCCGAACTCGAACGGATTGCGCAGCGCTGCAACGCCGAGCAGTTGATGGAGCAGGGCGTGCGCCTTGCCGATCCTGCGCGCATCGACGTGCGTGGCGAGCTGGTTTGCGGGCGCGACGTGTTCATCGACGTCAATTGTGTTTTCGAAGGCAAGGTCGTGCTCGACGAAGCGGTCGAGATCGGCCCCAACTGCGTGCTGAAAAACGCCCGCATCGGCGCGGGCTCCCGTTTGGCCGCCTTCAGTCATGTCGACGATGCCGTGGTCGGGCCGGATGGTGTGATCGGCCCCTTTGCCCGCCTACGTCCCGGTACCGAGCTGGGCGCTGGCGTCCACATCGGCAACTTTGTCGAGATCAAAAACAGCAAAATCGCCGCACAGTCGAAGGCCAATCATCTGGCCTATATTGGCGACGCAACCATCGGCAGCCGGGTCAATATCGGTGCGGGTACGATTACCTGTAATTATGATGGCGCCAACAAGTTTCAGACGATCATCGAGGACGATGTATTTATCGGCTCCGATACCCAGCTGGTTGCACCGGTGACCGTTGGCCGTGGTGCAACACTGGGCGCAGGTACAACGCTGACGCGTGATGCACCGCCCGATACTCTGACGGTTTCGCGCCCCAAGCAAATATCAATTGCCGGCTGGAAACGTCCGGTAAAAACCAAAAAGTGATCTGACTTATGTGTGGCATCGTTGCCGCGGTCGCTGACCGCAATATTGTCCCTGTCCTTCTTGAAGGCCTGCGCAAGCTCGAGTATCGCGGCTACGATTCAGCCGGTCTGGCGCTCATCAATGAACTCGGTCTGCAGCGCCTGCGCGCCGTCGGTCGCGTTTCCGAACTGACCGCGCAGGTCGACGAAACAGGCGCTGCCGGCAACACCGGCATTGCCCATACGCGTTGGGCGACGCATGGCGTGCCGTCCGAGCGCAACGCCCATCCGCATATCTCCGATGGTCTGGCCGTTGTGCACAACGGCATCATTGAAAATCACGAAGCGCTGCGCACCCGTCTCAAGGCGGATGGCTACGAATTCACTTCGGATACCGACACCGAAGTGATCGCTCACCTGATTGCCCACGAGTTGAAAACAAAGGGTGATTTCTTTACCGCCGTGCGTGCCTCAATCGCCCAATTGCAGGGTGCCTACGCCATTGCCGTGCTGCGCGAAGTCGAACCGGACCGCGTCATCGTTGCCCGCGAAGGCTCGCCGCTGTTGCTTGGCCTGACCGACGAGGGTAATTATGCGGCGTCGGATGCCTCGGCGCTGCTGCAGGTAACGCGCCGCATGGTCTATCTCGACAACGGCGACTGCGCCGAATTGCTGCGCGATAGCTACCGCATCACGCGTGTCGATGGCACGCCGGTCGAGCGCGCCGAAACAGAGTCGCAACTGTCGGCTGATTCCGTCGAGCTTGGCAACTATCGCCACTACATGCAGAAGGAAATCTTCGAGCAACCGGTGGCCTTGTCCAACACGCTCGAACTGATCGGCGCGGCGCGCAGCATCCAGCCCGGCTTGCTCGGCGCGGATGCCGAAATCACACTCAAGGACGTTCGTCAGATTCTGATCATCGCCTGCGGCACCAGTTACCACGCCGGTCTCGTCGCGCGTTACTGGCTCGAAGCGATCGCCGGGATTTCCTGTTCGGTTGAAGTCGCCAGCGAGTACCGTTATCGCGACTCCGTGCCCGACCCGCAGACGTTGGTCGTCACCATCTCGCAGTCGGGTGAAACCGCCGATACGCTGGCCGCGCTGCAGCACGCCAAGTCGCTTGGCATGACGCGTACGCTAGCGATCTGCAACGTGCCGGAATCATCGCTGGTGCGCGAAACCGCGCTGCGCTTCATCACCCGTGCCGGCCCGGAAATCGGCGTCGCTTCGACC
Source organism: Rhodocyclaceae bacterium (assembly GCA_044344385.1). Lineage (GTDB taxonomy): Bacteria > Pseudomonadota > Gammaproteobacteria > Burkholderiales > Rhodocyclaceae > CAJBIL01. The sequence goes on from JBIJCY010000040.1 coordinate 3,923, forward strand.
AAGGCTTTTACCACGCAGCTTGCCGCGCTTTATTTGCTGACGCTCGTGCTGGCCAAACTGCGTGGTCGTCTAACTGCAGAACATGAATCCGCCGAACTCACCGCTCTTCGTCACCTGCCGGTCGCCGTTGCCAAGGTGCTCGAACTTGAGCCGCAGATCAAGGAATGGGCCGGGCACTTTGCCATGAAGCAGCACGCGCTGTTCCTCGGGCGCGGCCGGCACTATCCGATCGCCATGGAAGGTGCGCTCAAACTCAAGGAAATTTCCTACATCCACGCCGAGGCCTACGCTGCCGGTGAACTCAAGCACGGCCCGCTGGCGCTGGTCGACAAAGAGATGCCGGTGATCGCCGTGGCGCCGAACGACACCCTGATCGAAAAGCTCAAATCCAATCTGCAGGAAGTTCGTGCGCGTGGTGGCGAACTCTATGTTTTTGCTGATGCCGACAGTGAAATGCAGGAGTCGGACGGTGTCCATGTGCTGCATCTGCCCGAACACTATGGCGCCCTCTCGGCCCTGCTGCACGTCGTGCCGCTACAGTTGCTGTCCTATCATGTAGCACTGGTGCGCGGCACCGACGTCGACAAGCCGCGCAACCTGGCGAAATCGGTGACGGTCGAGTAAGCTTTTCGGTATCAACGAAGGCTCACCGTCTGCCCCTTCCGCCTTTGGTCCTGCCAGCGGTAGAAAATTTCAGGTTGTTCGGTGTGTGACGGGTGAGGACCGAGGATGTCCGATAATTTGGCTTCTGACGCGCTGTCTCAACTTCACCGCGAGATCGACGTGCGCGTACAAAGCATCCGCGGAAATCAACCCGGCTGGCTGTGCGGCAAGGGATGCGATAGCTGCTGCCGGCAGCTTGCCGAAGTGCCGCAACTGACTGTGGCGGAGTGGGCTTTGCTGCAAGTGGGGCTCGTCACGCTGTCGCCGGAACGCCTTGGCGAGATTCGCCGGCATATGGCTGCTTTGGCTGGACAGCGCCCTGTCGTCTGCCCGCTACTGGATCAGGCGACCGGCGTCTGCCCGGTCTATGCTCAGCGTCCGGTGGCCTGCCGCACCTACGGCTTCTATGTGCAGCGCGACAAGGGGCTCTATTGCCACGACATTGAATCGTGCGTTGCGGAGGGTGCTTTGGCTAACGTGGTGTGGGGCAACCACGACGCAGTTGATCAGCGGCTTAGTGGCCTGGGCGAAAGCCGCTCGCTGAGCGAATGGTTCGCGCGGTGGGCAAGTTAATCTTTTTGCCGTGCTTCTTTTCTGCGTCTGCGTTCTTCTTCTTTTTGCCGCTTCTTTTCGCGCTCGAACCGATTATTCTCGACGACAATCGCTTTAAGTTTGAGGCCGATTTTAGCGATCCAGCGGCCAAAATCAATCAGACGAAACTTCTCGGGTTGCGGATTGGCGTAGATTGAAATTTCAACAAAGAAACGCTCGTGCAGGAGATTGCTGACATGAGGTGGAAGCTCGGCGTCCGTGCTCATTTTTAGTTTTCTGCTGGCGAGGCGTTTGCTGCCATCGGGGTTGGTGATGGAATGGCTGCTTGAGTAGATTGGTAGCTGAATGCTCGCCGCATGCGTGAGTGCGCCCTGATCGCTGAGGTCGTAATTGCATTCGCACAAAATTTCGCCCGTGCCTGCCCGTTCTCCCTTGATGCGATCGACGATGCGCAGATAGATGATGCCGACAATGGTTTTTATCGCAATAACATCGCCTCGTTTGATGTCAGCAATGGAGATCTGTGACAAACGATGAGTAACGTCGAACTCCGAAAAAGACTGTTTGAACGCGGTAAGTTGTAGCCGCAGTTTTTTCTGTTCCGGCGAGAGGGCCGATTTTGCCGGGCCGGCCGACGATGCTGTCGTATGAAAATCATCCTCGCCGCCAATCGGGAGGATTCCATCCATGTCGATTGTTTCAACATCCCCCTCGGTGAATGACGGATGAAGCAAGGCAATCGACTTGAGCTCGGCCTCCTTGAATTTGAGGGCCATGTCATCAGTGGCTCTCCTGCCTGCTGTCGGCTCAGGGGGCTGGCTGGGTGGGGCAGCGGTCATAAGGGAGAATAGGGCGAGGGCACAACCCCGAGTATTTCCGTCTGGCGCCTGTTGGTCAAGTGAAAAACAGGCTCAATGGCGCCTTCTGGTGTATTTCCGGGGAGGAAAGGCAAAACTGAGTTCATCACACCTGCTCAAATTGCGCGCGCAAGCCCTGAACGGTATCGTGCTCGCCGCGCACACGGAAGAACGCCCCTTCACCATCGGCACGTTCCTCGATTACTTCACAGTTTGCATAAATTGCGCCACGCAGTTGCTGCGCCGACCACGGGAGAAAGAGTTCCTCCTCAACCAGATTGCGTTGGAAAAAAGCGACGATCTTCAGGCGCAGTTTTGCAACATCATCAGGGCGGCGTGCGCTCATCACGACGCATTCCGGGTACTGCGCACGCAACGCGGCTTCGCATTCGGCTTGTGCGATGGCATCGCCGACGTGGTCAATTTTGTTGAAAATGCGCAGGCGCGGTACAAGCTGTGCACCAATTTCCTCAAGCACTTTGTCGGTGACTTCAAGCTGGCGTTCAAAGCCCGGATCGCTGGCGTCGATGACGTGGAGCAGGAGCGACGCATCAAGCGCTTCGTCGAGCGTTGACTTGAACGACGCAACGAGACCGTGCGGCAGGTTCTTGATGAATCCCACGGTGTCGCTAACCAGTACGCGTGGCACACTCTCGGGGTGGAGGGCCCGCACGGTGGTGTCGAGCGTTGCAAAAAGTTTGTTGGCGACCAGCACATCGCTGCCGGTCAGCGCGCGCATCAGAGTGGATTTGCCGGCGTTGGTGTAGCCGACCAGTGCGACGCCGGCCAGCCCTTCGCGACCCTCACGCTCATGCCGCCGGGCGCGTTGTGTTTTGCGCTCGGCTTCCATGCCGATGATTTCCTGCTGTAGTTCGGCGATGCGGTCACGGATCTTGCGCTTGTCCAGTTCGGTGCCCGATTCGCCGGCCCCCCGGCCACCGACACCACTGCGCTGCCGCCCCTGCGGCCCGGCAAGCTTCGCCGCCTCACGCAGGCGCGGAGCCATATAGCCAAGGCGGGCGATTTCGACCTGTGCCTTTGCCGCACGCGAGCGCGCATTGCGATGGAATATTTCGAGGATGACCATGGTGCGGTCCATCACCTGGCAGCCGACCTCTTTTTCGAGGTTGCGCGCCTGCGACGGTGAAATTTCGTGGTCGACAAAGACGACGTCGATTTCGCCGTGATGCCCTGAATCATCGGACTCGCCGCTGATGAAGCTGTGTATCTCCTGCCTCTTGCCAACGCCCAGGTAACCCGTCGTGTCAAAACCGGCGCGCTTTTGCACAAAGGTGTGGACGACCTCGAACCCCAATGTTTTTGCCAGCTCGCGCAACTCGGTAAGCGATGCTTCGAACTCGATGTCGTTTACGCTGGGCAGTTGTACGGACGCCACGATGGCGTATCTGGACTTTTCTTCAACTTCGTTTTGCATTCGGCGCTTGCTTCTTTTAGTGGGCAAAGGCGAATTTTACCCGCCAATGCGCTGGTCGCCGGTGTTGAGTATCGTCAGGGCTGCCGGCCAGAATGCGGGGCGGGTCGCTTAATCGCCGATACCGTCAGCTTTTCGCAGGCAGCGGCGCAGCTTGGACGGACGCAGTCGGCGGTCAGTTTGCAGATCAAGCGATTGGAGGCGGTGCTTGGTCGCGTGCTGTTGCGGCGGGTGCAGGGGCGGGTCGATGGCGCTACTGACGAGGGCGTACGTTGATTGGCTACGCCCGCCAGATGCTGCGGTTGAACGATGAGGCGTACCGCTCGGTGGTGCAACAGTCGGTGGCCGGCTTGTTACGGGTCGGCTTGCCCGAGGAGTTAATGGAAAGCGCTTTCCCGCTGGCGATGCAGCGTTTTCAGGCGCTCTATCCACGCGTTCGGCTGAGCGTACGCTCGGATACTTCATTTAATCTGCTGGCCGGCCTGGAGGTAGCCGGGTTTGATCTGGTGTTATTCAAACACTGCGTGACTGATGCGTATTGTGAGCACTCACTCTGGCACTAGCCCTTGGTATGGATGGCGGGAGTGGCGTCGGCGCATGAATTTCCAAGCCCGTTGCCGATGGCGCTGTTTGTTGAAAGCTGTGCGTTTCGCATTGCCGCGTCAGCAGCGCTGGCACATGCCGGCGTGAACTGGCAGTTGGCCTATTCGGGCAGCAGTATTACCGGCTTGTGCCATGCAGTGGCCTGCAGTCTAGGGGGTGACAGCATTGCCTCGCAGCCTGCTGGCGCCGGGTCTGTCGTTGATTGAGGGGGGGCGCCGGTTTTGCCAGACGCGCATATCAGCGCCCGGCATGCGCCGGGTGAGCGGCATCCGGTGGTTGATCGGCTGATTGCCTTGCTTGCCGAAGCCATTCACCGGATGCGCTCGTCTGGAGTTTAAGGAAGACTCAGTCCTTCGTTTCTTTGCTTGAAACGCGGCGCGGATTGACCGGCGACATCAGAAAGGCGTGCAGGAAGCGGTCACCGCGATTCAGTATCCACGCCACGACCTTGCGGCTGCGCGAGGCAATCCATTCGCGGGTACGCTTGCTGGTGTGAATGCGGATCTGCAGGAGGATCAGCCCGACGATGAGTGCGATTGAGTAAGGGCTAAGTTCATTGTTCATGGTACGGCTCCGTTTTGTTTCCCTTTGTTTCGGGTACGGCGCCACTGTAGGGCGTTTGTTGCGTTGCAACAAACGATCATTTATCAGCCGATACGTGAGAAAATCTCACCTATATGAGCTATCGCCTTCCCCCGCTGAATGCCTTGCGCGCTTTTGAAGCCGCTGCCCGCCACCTGAGTTTCAAGAAAGCCAGTGAAGAACTGGCCGTGACGCCGACCGCCATCAGCCACCAGATTCGCACGCTGGAAGATTATCTCGGCTTCGCTCTCTTTCGCCGCTTGACGCGGGCGCTGGACTTGACGGCCGAAGGGCGGGCAATGCTGCCGAAGGTGCGTGAGGGGCTTGAATGTTTCGCCGCGGCGATCGAGAGTACCCATCGGCATGAGGCGGGTGGCCGCCTGCTGATCTCGTCGCCGCCGGCCTTTGCGTCACGCTGGCTGATCCGGCATTTACCAGGGTTTGCTGCGCGTCACCCCGAAGTTCAGCTGCACATGACGGCATCGCTGAAAACGATCGACCCGCCGGATGCTACGGCTGTCTCGGGCTTTGAGGAGATCGATGTGCGCGATGACGAAACGGAGCTGTTTGTCCGATTCGGTCGTGGTCGCTATGCCGGTTGCCGGGTCGAGCGACTGTTCGCGCCGGCTTATACGGTGGTGTGCAGTCCGCGTTTGCTGTCGGGAAAACGCCGGCTAAATACCCCCGCCGATCTGCGCCATCATGTTCTTTTGCATGACGATACGATCCCGGAACTAATGGATCGGCCAACCTGGGCCGAGTGGCTGCAACTCGCCGGTGTGCAAGGCCTCGACGACAATGCCGGGACGCACTTCAGCGACTCCGGGCTGACGCTCTCGGCGGCGATTGACGGCGTCGGCGTTGCGTTAGCTTCCAAGCCGCTGATTGAGGCCGAGGTGGCCGCGGGTCGTCTTGTTGCTCCCTTCGATATCATCATCCGTCGGCCGCAAGCCTATTTTCTGGTCACACCGGAAGCCGTTGCCGATCGCCCGATCGTTCGCGCTTTCCGCACATGGCTGCTTGAAGAGGCGGCAAAGGTGGTGGATGAGCCGCCAGATATCCCTGCTGAGCGGAACTAGTCGTTTCTGGATGTAAGCGCTGTGTGTTTTCCCTCAACCTTAACCGCTCGTCGGTCGTTAATGCCGGCAAGCGGATTCGTTTTGTTGTGGCGAAAATTGCCGGTGCGCGCGTGCTGGCGAGCCACTGAGTTTTAGAGTTTCGTTGATGCTGTGCCCTTTCAAGCCATAGTCAAACAATTGGCACGTCTTATGCTCGTTGCGCAGCAACACTGATCACTATGGCATGACGCGTGGTGTGGATGGATCAGAACAAAAGGAGAGCGAAAATGATCAACCGTTACCTTGCTCCCTGCCGCTACTGCGGCGGCACCGTTCCGCCCGATAGCGGCACGGTCGAAAAAGTCGGTCAGTCGTGGCAGGCTGCTCATCTTCCCTGCGCCGAGACGCATCGGACAGGTGGCCAGAAAGCCTCGCTAATGATGAAGACGGTTGCCCTCGGGCGCCGTGTGGCTTATCCTTAGGTCATGTTCAGGCGTTTTCTTCTTCTTTTGCTGATCGCACTGCTGCCGCTGCAGGGTGTTGCTGCGTCCTTCATGGTGAAGTGCGCAGCGATGGACGCAGTCGAGCAGGTGGCGCTGTCTGCGCTGGGTGACGATGTTGGCGTGATGGGCGGCGACATGCCATGCCACACACACAACGACGAGAGTCCTGTGACGGGTATTCAGCCGGACCAGGGATGTTGTCATCATATGGCCGTGGCGATTCCGCAGACCTTTTCCTCGCCCGACTCAAACCGCGCGCCGGGTCAGCTTTACCCAGTCATTGCCGTCTCCTATACCGATCATCTCCCTGATCGTCTGCAGCGCCCGCCGCTAGCATTCGCCATCTGACGCCGCGTTGCCGCGCGTGGATGGCGGTCATTCCGCTTTCCTTTGCATTACGGTTGCTGACCCTGGTTCCGGTCGGCGAATCTTCCGTCGGCTTGCGTGCGTCTCCCTTTCTGCTCATTTGTTAATTTGATTCCTGGGAGATGAAATGAAATCGTTAATCAAAATTCTCGCCACCGCACTGTTGTGTCTGGCGGCCAATACCAACTTCGCTGCCGACGCTGCAACCGGCAAAGGCGTGATTGTTCGCGTCGATGTCGCCGCGGGCATCGCCAACATCAATCATGAAGCTATCCCCGCGCTTAAATGGCTGGCCATGACCATGGATTTCAAAGTGGCAGATAAACAGCAGCTTGCAACATTGAAACCCGGGCAGCCGGTGAGTTTCGGGCTGGTTAAAGACGCCAAGCATGGTTATGTCATTTCACACATTGAAGTGCCGGGTTCAGCGAAATAGGCAATGCCCCGTCAGGGATGCACATCATGAAAAGACCTCTTGTCTGCCGTCGAACGACTTTCTTTGTACTGCTGGCGCTCGGGTTTTCTCCGGCGTTTGCCGAGTCTCCGGCGCTACCGCCCGGTGCCAGCCTTGAGAGCCTTCTCGAGCATGCGCGGCGCGAAAACCCCGACTACGCGGCGACGCGTTTCGAGGCGGACGCGGCGGCCGAGCGGGTGTATCCGGCCGGGGCACTGGCCGATCCGACCTTGCGAACCGAATTGCAGAATGTGACGAACTACGGAAATGATGCCAATGCCAACATTCTGCCCAGCCGGGTGGGCAGTACGAAGTACACGCTGATTCAGCCGGTGCCTTTCTGGGGCAAGCGTGATCTCAAGCGGGAAGCTGCCGAGGCCGATGCGAATCAGGCGAAAGGGCGCAGTGACGCGAGCTGGGCAGAATTGTCGGCGCGCATCAAGACGGCTTACGCGCAGCTCTATCAGGCGGTGCGTAGCGAAGCGCTGACGCGTGAGATTGTCGCTTTGCTCAAAGGCCTGGAAAAAATCACCCAGGCGCGTTATGCAAACGGGCTTGTTCCGCAGCAGGACGCGATCCGCGTGCAACTTGAACAGACCAGTCTGCAGGGCGATCTGGTGATGTGGGAAACCGAGCGCCATCACATGCAGTCACGTCTCAACGCGCTGCTGCGCCGCCCGGCGCATGCGCTGCTCGCCGATCCGCAACGTCTGCGCCCTTTGCCGCCATCGGCCCGGCTCGATTATGTGACGCTCGATGAGCGACTGCGTGCGCGCAACCCCTCACTCTTTGCCGAGGCCGCGCGCGTGACATCTGCCGAAAAAAGTCGCGAATTGGCCTATCGCAATCGTTACCCGGATTTTAGTTTCGGCGTCTCGCCGATCCAGACGCGCAGTCGGGTGAATGAGTGGGAGCTGATGGTCGAGATGAATATCCCGCTGCAACAGGAGTCGCGCCGCTCGCAGGAGCGAGAGGCGCAGTCGATGCTGTCGGCCGCCCAGTCGCGGCAACAGGCAACGCAAAACCAGTTGCTCTCCGATCTGGCCGAAAACCTTTCGGCGCTCGACTCGGCGCAACGCATCGAGAAACTGGTGCGCAGCAGCCTGCTGCCGCAGGCGCAGATGACTTTTGAAGCAGCACTCGCCGCCTATGAAAACGGCAAGGTCGATTTCGCTACGCTGCTCGATGCACAGCGCCAGATACGCAAGGCGCGGCTCGACGAACTGAAAGCGCAGACCGATGCGCAGGTGCGTCTTGCCGAAATTGAAAGATTGTTGGGAGAAGATTTGTGAGTAAGGATAAAGAAGGAAACCTCTTTCGACGTGCCCCGCAGGAAACACCCTTGGGGTGCAGAGTACGCAGAGACGCAGAGTTCGCAGAGAAGAACCCAAGCAAAAAAAGCTTTACCTCTGCGTTCTCTGCGTCTCTGCGCTCTCTGCGTCGAATGCGCTGCTTTTTAAGTGCGCCACCGCCGAGCACCATGCACGGCAAGGCAGCAGTCGTTTTCCTACTGATCCTTGCCGTTCTCGGTACCGCAGGCGGTTACTGGGTCGGCAGCCGGAACATAACGCCGCATGAGCCGGCGCCCGCCGCCAGCGCGGTGCCGGCAGCACCGAAGCTCCTCTACTACCGCAACCCGATGGGCATGCCCGACACTTCGCCGGTGCCGAAAAAAGACCAGATGGGGATGGATTACATTGCGGTCTATGAAGGCGAGGCTGAACCCGCCGCTGAAGAAGGCCAGGTCAAAATCAGCCCGGACCGTATCCAGAAGCTCGGCGTACGCAGCGAGCCGGTCGTGCTGCGCGACATCGACCGCGTGCTGCGCGCGGTCGGCAAGATTGAAATCGACGAACGGCGCATGCATACCGTGGCGCCGAAATTCGAAGGCTGGATCGACCGCCTGCACGTGAATTCAACCGGTCAGCCGGTCGGTCGCGGGCAGCCACTGTTCGACGCCTACAGCCCCGAACTCGTCTCGGCACAGCGCGAGTACACGATTGCCGTGCAGGGTTCGGATGGAATGAAAGACGCTGCGCCTGATGCGCAGGCCTCAATGCGTTCGCTGGCGGATGCCAGTCTGGCGCGCCTGAAAAACTGGGATATTTCCGACGAACAATTGCAGCAATTGCGCAGCGGTAAGGACAGCCGGCGAACGCTCACCTTCCGTTCGCCCATTGCCGGGATTGTGATCGAGAAAAAGGCTGTACAGGGCATGCGCTTCATGCCGGGTGAGATGCTCTACCAGATCGCCGATCTGTCTTCGGTGTGGATCCTGGCCGAAGTCTTCGAGCAGGATCTGGCGCAGATCAAAGTCGGGCAGAGCGCCAGCGTGAAGATCAACGCTTACCCCGAGCGCCAGTTCACGGCCAAGGTTGCGTACATCTACCCGACCCTCAATGCGCAAACGCGCAGCGTGCCGGTTCGCCTTGAACTGGCCAATGCCGACGGGCTGCTCAAACCGGCGATGTACGCCAATGTCGAATTTACTGCCGGAGGAACGGCGGGAAAGGTGCTTACCGTACCGTCATCTGCGGTCATTCATTCCGGTACGCGTCAGATCGTGCTGATCGAGCTTGGCGAAGGTCGTTTCGCACCGCGCGCGGTCAAGCTTGGCCGGCAGGGCGAGCAGTACGTCGAGTTGCTGGAAGGCGTGCAGGAGGGTGAGAGCGTGGTGGTCAGCGCCAACTTTCTGATTGATGCCGAGAGCAACCTGAAAGCGGCGCTTGGCGGATTCGGCGGCGTCAGCGAGTCCGTCAAGGCCACCGTTGAAACGCCGGCTGCCGTGAGCGCAGAGCAGCACAAGGGGCATTGATCATGCTCGCGAGAATCATCGAATGGTCGGCGCGCAATGTCTTCCTGGTGCTGCTGTCGACCGCCTTCATTGTCGCCGGTGGCGTCTATGCGGTGCTGCACACGCCGCTCGACGCCTTGCCCGATCTCTCTGACGTCCAGGTCATCGTTTATACCGAGGCCTCCGGACAGGCGCCGCAGGTCGTTGAGGACCAGATCACCTACCCGCTGACCACCGCCATGCTCTCGGTGCCGAAGTCGAAAGTCGTGCGCGGCTTCTCGTTTTTCGGCGCATCGTTCGTCTATGTGATTTTCGAGGACGGCACCGATATCTACTGGGCACGTTCGCGTGTTCTGGAGTATCTCAACTTTGCTTCGAGTCGCCTGCCAAAAGGTGTTACGCCGTCGCTCGGGCCGGACGCCAGCGGTGTCGGCTGGGTCTATCAGTACGCGGTGATTGGTGCCAAACAATCGCTCGCCGAATTGCGCACCATCCAGGACTGGTATCTGCGCTACCAGCTGACCAAGGCGCCGGGTGTCTCTGAAGTTGCCAGTGTCGGCGGCTTCGTGCAGCAGTATCAGGTCGTCGTTGATCCGCGCCGTTTGCAGGCTTTCGGCATTCCGCTCAGTCGTGTGTCGCAGGTGATCCGCGATTCGAATCGCGACGTCGGCGGGCGTGTTATCGAACTGGCCGAGACCGAGTTCATGGTGCGAGGCAAGGGGTATCTGCGTGGCAAGGCCGACATCGAACTGCTCGTGCTGAAAAGCGAAAAGGGTGTGCCGGTCCTGTTGCGCGACGTGGCGCGTGTCGAAATCGGGCCGGACGAACGGCGTGGTTTGACCGAGCTGAACGGCGAGGGCGAAGTCGTCTCCGGCATCGCCATGGCGCGCTACGGACAGAACGCGCTCGACGTCATCGCCGGGGTCAAAGCGAAGATTGCCGAGGTGGCCGGCGGGC
>JBIJCY010000269.1:0-4360 GCA_044344385.1 Rhodocyclaceae bacterium
AGGAGACAATCAGCAGGTCGATGGCGCCGTCCAGATGGCGGATTTTCTCGGCGTCGAGCAGCTGGGCATTGCTCACCATGTCGAAACGCACCGGGTGCGCGCGCATGTCGTCGACATAGTCGAAAAAGCGCGTATGCGTCGTCGGTTCGCCGTAGCCGGCGACGACGACGCGAAAAACATCCTGCGTATTCAGGCGACCGAGCACCTGGCGCCAGGTGGCTTCGGCCATCATCTGCGGGTGCTCGATCAGGTCGCGCGGGCACATCGGGCAGAGGGCATTGCATTTGCTGGTCACCTCGACATTGACTGCGACGCGGTAAGGACTGGACATTTCAGATCTCCGTTCAAGGATGCAAAAGCCGATGCAATGCTCAGGGAGCGGGCACCAGGCGGGGAACATGCTGCGGACAATTGGGAACGACCTGTTCGATGGCCACCAGGATGACCCGCTTGCTGCCGGGAAACAGGGCGAGCAGCTCGCCGTCTTCGTGGATTTCGGCCTTGCCGTTGACGCGCAGGCGCCCGCCATCGTTGAAGTCGATGAACAGGCAGCCGACATGCGGGTTGAGCAGGATGTTGCCGAGGCTCATGAAGGCGCCGTTGCCGTCGAAATCGGGAAAAGCGAAGCGCTGCGCATCGAGGATACGTATCAGCCCCGGGCCTCCACCCTTGAACGAACAGTCACTCCTGCCGTCCGGCGCGCTGGTTGCAAGAAAGAAGAAAGGCGCGCCTTCAAGACGGGCGTGGTACTCCGGCGGAATGTGATCGAGCAGCAGGCGCTTCTGCCGCGCCGCGTCCCACAATTCCGCTGTGCCCCAGCGTTCTTGCGCGGCGCGCTCGCCGGCGTGAAAGGGGGATTGCTTCAGTGCGCTGTGCGGCATCACTGCTCCATTGGTCAGCGCATCAGATCGGTCGGGCCAGGGTGTTTCAGCCACGCGGACTGCTGAAGCGCTTGAGGTTGTGCATCATCTCAACCATCGCCGGGCGGATCTCGCGCGTCGCTTGTGCGCGATCGCTGATCGGTCGGTCGTCGCCGTCGGTGATTTCATCGCGTACGGCGCCGCTGGCGTTGACCGGGAAAGCGACTTTCAGCTTCTCACCGAGGTAGGCAATGCGGTTCCAGTCACCGGCCACAGCGTAATCGCGATGAAAATCGGGGGCCAGCAGGTTTTGCCCGAGCGAATAGTCGGCCGGCGGGTTACGCACGCCAAGCAACGGCATCAATGTGGCGGGAATATCGAGGTGGCTGCTGATGCCGCTGATCACGCGCGGCTTGTTGCCGGGCACCCACAACACACCCGGCGTACTGGTCTGGAAACGGTTGAACTCGGCGCTGTGCCCCCAGCGACCGCGCTCCATGAACTCTTCGCCGTGGTCACCAAGAACGATAATGACGGTATTGTCGAGCAGTTTTTTCTCACGCAGATGGGCGATAACCCGCCCGATCTGTTTGTCGACGTGGTGCGCAGCGTTGATATAACGATTCTTGATCTTGCCGATCTGGCCCGCGAAATCAGCGGTGAGATAGTTAAAATCCTCGACATAGGGTTTGGCGATCACGCCATCCGCCGGGAAATCATAATTGGCGTGCGTCGATTCAAAAAACATGTAGCCCATAAACGGCCTTGCAGTGTCTCGCTGATCAACGAACTTCAGCAACTCATCAATGTTTTCGGTGTCGCGTTGCGAGGCCGGTACGCCGGCAGAGTGCGGGTGCATGTCGGCCGGATTCATTTTCCCAAAAATGGTCTTGTCAAACGCCGGGTAGGTAAAACGCTGACTGGTGCGCAGGTTGAATTGGTAGTTTTGCTGCTGCAGAACATCCATCAACAATGGCGTGCGGCGGGCATCGAGCATAGGGAACCAGTAGTTCGCGTAGAGCCCGTAAAACATCGAAAAAACACCCATCTGCGTGGTGTTGCCGCCGCTAAAATGCTGTTCGAGGCGCAGCGACTGCTGCGAAAAATCCCACAGCTTCGGCATGATCGCCGGGTCGAGCATGTCGTAGCGCAGCGATTCAGCGACCAGCCAGACAATATTCATCGGCCGGGCCGGCGGCTCGATATGCAGCGGTTTCTGCGGATAATTCAATTGCCCGGCCTTGTAGTGCACACCAGTCGAGGCGTCGTCACTTTCGTCGATGCCCATTCTGGCCGCCAGCTTGCGCATGCTCAGCGGCAGGTAGAGCGGGTAGTGCTGGCTGGCGAAAAGGATCGGCTGATAGTTGACGACGCTGCTGTAACCGTATGCCACCCGCTCGCTGACCGTCAGGCACAGCAAGGCGAGGAGCAGCCAGTGTGCGCGTAACCCCCGTGGCAAGGGGCGCGTCGCGGCACGCCGGTAGATCACCCAGGCATAGGTGGTGGCCTGTACGGCGAGCAGCGCGAAGACGATCAGCGCGGCCGTCAGTTGCGTGCCCAGGCTGGCGCCGAGCGAATCGATGCCACCGGGCGTAAACACGAGATCGGCGACAAAACCGTTGATGTGAAAGCCGTACATGCCATAGATCACCCGGTCGGCGAAGAGCAGCGTCTGCGTCAGTCCGGTCATCCCGACGAGAACAGCCGGCAGGATGAAGCGTCCGACGCGCACGCCGCCCCGCCAGGCCAGCAGCCAGCGCACGAGGTAGCCGCTGAGCACAGCCGGCAGCAGATAGAAGAAGGTGTAGGTCAGCGTCGTGGCCAGCGTCCACAGCGCCAGGGCAAAGCCAGCGTACTGGGCCGGTGTATTAAAGGTCGTGACCTGCAAGACCACCCACAGACCAGTGAGCAGGAAAAAACGGTGCAGCCGGTCGTACGAGGGAAGAATGGTCATCGCATCTGTCTTTTGATCAGAAAGACACACTATCGCCGCTGGGCCTTAAGCCATTCTTAAGATGGATGATCAAAGGAGGCGCTTCAAACTAATGAAGGACCGGGGCGGAGGCTCATTAAGTCGGGCTTAAGGATCCGGTGTTAGACTTCGCGCTGATTTTTTACTCAAGAACACGCCATGTCCACCCTATCTTTTTCACGCGCACCCACCCTAGCCGAACGATTCTGGGGCTGGCTGGCCTGGTCGGGCCCTTATGCGCCGCTCGCCGCCCTGTTTTTCATTGGCCTGCCGCTTCTTTCGCTGTCGCGCGCCGGTCTGATGTTATGGCAGATGGAGCGCGTCGCTGCGACCGGCGTATGGAGCCAGATGCTGCTACAGGGCGCGCGCGTCGACCTAATACAGCTCAGCCTGCTCGCCCTGCCGCTTCTCCTGCTTGCCCCGTTTCTGGCGACCGCCCCGGCCTGGCGTCTGTGGCGCCGTCTGGGCTACTTGTGGGTGATCGCCATGATCGCACTGCTGGCAATTTTGGAAGTGGCGTCGCCAGCATTCATCACTGAATACGATACGCGCCCGAACCGGCTGTTTCTTGAGTACCTGAAGTACCCGCACGAAGTCGCATCGATGTTGTGGACGGGATTTCGCATACACCTTTTTGCCGGCCTGATCATTCCCGGGCTGATTACCTGGGGTGTTGCCCGCCTGATGCGCCCCGCCCTGGTGCAGGAGCGCAACTGGTCACATCTCCGTCTATGGCTAACCTGGCCGCTGATCCTGCTGCTCTGCCTGTTTTCGATCCGTTCCAGCGTTGACCATCGTCCGGCCAACCCGGCGCTGTTCGCCATCACGAGCGATCCGATGGTCAATACGCTGATCCTCAATTCGACCTGGTCGGTGATCCATGCGATCTACGGCATGAAGCACGAAAATCGTTCAAGCGAGATTTACGGAAAGATGCCGGAGGAAGAAATCCTTGCGCAAGTGCGCGCGATGCGCGAACGTTTGCAGGATACCCGCCCGCTGCTCGGCGACAAGAATGTACCGACGCTGACCGAGCAGCGCGCAACGCTTCGCCGTGAACGCCCTCTGAATCTGGTGATCGTTCTTGAGGAAAGCCTGGGCGCGACCTTTGTCGAATCGCTCGGTGGCGTACCGGTAACGCCGGAACTGGAAAAGCTGAAGAAGGAAGGCTGGTGGTTTGAGCAGTTGTACGCCACCGGTACGCGCTCGGTACGCGGCATTGAAGCGGTAGTCACCGGCTTCCCGCCGACGCCGGCGCAGGCCGTGGTAAAACTGGCATTGGCCCAACGCAACTTCTCGACGCTCGCCGAAATCCTCTCGCAGCAAGGCTATCAGACCGAATTCATCTATGGTGGCGAGTCGCACTTTGACAATATGCGCAGTTTTTTCATGGGCAACGGTTTCGACACGGTGGTCGACCAGGGCGACTATGCCTCCCCCATTTTCAAGGGTAGCTGGGGCGTTTCCGACGAAGATCTGTTCAACAAGGCGCACGATCAGATTTCCGCCAAACACGCGAGCGGCAAAC
>JBIJCY010000045.1:0-14078 GCA_044344385.1 Rhodocyclaceae bacterium
TCAGTGCCTTTGACGGCACACAGCCCGTATTCAGACAGTCGCCACCGAGCTTGTGCTTCTCGATCAGCGTCACTTTCGCCTTCACCGCCGCCGCGATATACGCGGTGACCAGCCCGGCCGAGCCGCCGCCGATGACGATCAGATTGCGATCAAAGCGCGCCGGCTTCTGCCAGCCTTCATAGACTTTCCTTGCGGCCACGGCCTCGACGATCTTCCTGGCGATCAGCGGGAAAATCCCGAGCAGCACGAATGAGCCGAGCAGGCCTGGCGACAGAATGCCAGCCAGAGAATCGATCTTCGCCAGCTGCGTGCCGGCATTCACATAAACCACCGTCCCCGCAAACATGCCGATCTGGCTGACCCAATAGAAGGTTCGCGTCCTGATCGGCGTCAGCCCCATCAGCAGGTTGATGACAAAGAACGGGAAGGCCGGCACCAGGCGCAGCGTAAAGAGATAGAAGCCGCCGTCCTTCTCAACGCCGCTATTGATCGCCCGCAGCCGGTCGCCAAAGTGTTGCTGCACCCAGTCGCGCAGCAGAAAGCGCGAGGCGAGGAAAGCCAGCGTCGCGCCGAGTGACGAGGCAAATGAAACCAGCAGCAGCCCCCACAGTAAACCGAACACCGCACCGCCCACCAGCGTCATCACTGCCGCGCCGGGCAATGACAAACCGGTCACCGCGACGTAGGCAACAAAGAAAACCAGCGCTGCCGTGATGGGCTGCGCAGCCCGCCACGCCTCGACCGTGGCCTGCTGGCCCTTGAAATAATCGAGGCTGAGGAAGCGCCCGAGGTCGAAGCTGAAGTAGGCAATGAGCGCGCCTAGCAGCAGCGTAATCAGCAATAGTTTTCGTGATTTCATCATGCGCTTACGGTTCCATGTGGTCGTGTAGGGCGCAGTGGTCATGTAGGGTGCAATAACCGAAGGGCATTGCACCATGGCATTCAACAACGCCCATTTGGTGTAATGCGCTGCGCTTATTGCACCCTACGAAATTGGTTAAACATTACACGTGGCAACTCGGCGCAACTGCCGTTTCATCACCCAGCGCGCCGCCACAACTCGACCCTTGCCCTGCGGTGCAGCCGTAGCAATGATCGGCGACCCGGATGGGTTGGTCGTCGAGCGCATCGGCAGCGAGGTCGGTGATGTGCAGGCGAGGGCGGCCGGCGCCGGTTATCGACAACCCGAGCTGCTGGTTGAAATCGCAGTCGTAGAGATAACCCTGCCAATCGACCGAGAGCAGATTACGGCACATTACGTGTTCGAGGTTTTCATCGCGGTGCGCACTGCGCAGCAACTGCATGTAGCTGTTGAACTCGCCATTGGAAACAAGCATTGAGCCGAAGCGCTGGATCGGCAGATTGGTCAATGTAAAGAGCTGGTTGAAGACAATGCCGAAATTCTGCGCCAGATGATCCTTGTAAGCCGCTTCAAGCTGCGCCTGCGGTGGTGGCAGTTTCGGCCCCTGCGGGTTGAAAACGAGGTTCAGGAGAAGGCCGCTGTCAGCGATGCCGTATCCCAGCGTATTCAAACGCTTGAGCCCCTTGATGCTGGCCTCGAAAACGCCCTTGCCGCGCTGCTTATCGACGTTCTCCTCAAGGTAACAGGGCAGCGAAGCGACGATCTCGACGTGATGCTTTGCCAAAAACGCCGCCAGATCTTCAAACCCGGGTTCTTCGAGAATCGTCAGATTGCAGCGGTCAATCACCCTCAATCCCCGCTCGCGCGCCGTAATCACCAGCCGGCGAAAGTTCGCATTCAACTCCGGCGCGCCGCCTGTCAGGTCGACCGCCGTGACTTCCGGGCTGGCTGCCAGAAAGGCGATCGCCGCATCAACGGTTTCGCTCGTCATCTCCTCCTTGCGCTGCGGCCCGGCGTTGACGTGGCAATGCAGGCAGCTCTGGTTGCAGCGGTAGCCGAGGTTCAGTTGCAGCGTCTCGACCGCCCGCCGTACAAGGGCAGGGAAGTCGGTGCGAAAAAGCAGGGGCAGCATGGCATGCATTGGCGAGTCTCCAGTGGATCTGCCTATTGGTCGTTGCCGGGCCGGTATTCCTTACAAGACGTTCAGGGCAATCGCATTTAAACATCGAACCCTACCGCAGAGGCGCAGAGGGCGCAGAGGAAACGTGCCGCGAAGCAAATCCCTTGGGGCAGAGAAGTACAAAATACAGACAAGAATTTGACGTTCTCTGCGTCATCTCTGTGCCCTCTGCGCCTCTGCGGTAGGTTTTAAAGTCACACGATTACCGGCGGTTCGGGGAATAATACGGGCTTTCCGAAATCCGGACATGGCGCCATGGATAACAAGGTAATTAGCAACATGATCAGTAATGACAGCAACAACCCCGATTTCACACAAATTCTCGCTGCCAGCACCAGCCGCCGCCGTCTATTACAGGCGGGGTTGGGAGGGGTTGCACTCTCCCTGTTCAGCTTTCCGTCGCTTGCCGCAACATTCTCGCGCCCGGCCATCGGCTTCAAACCCATCGCTGCCTCGCTCGAAGATACGGTGCGGGTTCCCGAGGGCTACGCCGTGCAGGTGCTTTATGCCTGGGGCGACCCGATCTCCAGCGGCCCTGCATTCAAGCCCGATGCCAGCAATAGCGCTGCCGAGCAGGCCGAGCAGGCGGGTATGAATCACGACGGCATGCACTTCTTCCCGCTGGCCGAAAACGGCAAGCCCTCGTCTACGCGCGGCGTCATGTGCATCAACCACGAATACACCGACGAAGGTCTGCTGCACCCCGACGGCATCGCCACCTGGAACCACCCGAAAACCCTCAAGTCACAAAATGCGCACGGCGTTTCGGTGATCGAAGTCGAGCGCAAAGGCTCGGGCAAGGAAGCGCGCTGGCAAGTGGTGCGCCCGTCTCCCTATGCCCGCCGCATTACGGCACGCACTCCGATGCGCATTTCCGGGCCGGCTGCCGGTGCGCCGGCCATGCGTACCAAGGACGACCGGCGCGGCAACGTCGTCTTTGGCACGCTGAGCAACTGCGCCATGGGCGTCACACCGTGGGGCACCTACCTGACCTGCGAGGAGAATTTCACCGCCTACTTCAACGGTATCGATAAACCTACCGTCCACCAGCAGCGCTACGGCATCCGCGAGAAGGGCGCCGGTTATCGTTGGCACGACCATGACAGCCGTTTTGACGTGGCCACCGAGCCGAACGAAGCCAACCGCTTTGGCTGGGTGGTCGAGATCGACCCGCTGAACCCGGCCAAACCGCCGGTCAAGCGCACTGCGCTCGGCCGCATCAAGCACGAAGGCGCCGTCACCACGCTGGCCGCAGACGGCCGGGTTGTCGTCTATATGGGCGATGATCAGGGCTTTGAATACATCTACAAATTTGTTTCGCAAGCGCGTTTCGACAGCAAAAATCCGGCAGCCAACGCCAACCTGCTCGACGAGGGAACGCTCTACGTCGCCAGCTTCGCTGAAGACGGCCACGGCCAGTGGCGCGCGCTGGAGCACGGACAGAATGGTCTGACCGTCGCCAACGGATTTGTCGATCAGGCCGACGTGCTGATCCGCACCCGGCAGGCCGCCGATCAGGCCGGCGCCACGAAAATGGACAGGCCCGAGTGGATCACCATCCACCCCCACAGTGGCGAGGTCTATTGCACGCTCACCAACAACAGCGCGCGCGGTGTCGGCGCAGCGGCGAGCGCGGATGCTGCCAACCCGCGCCGCGAAAACCGTTTCGGCCACATCATCCGCTGGCGTGAAATGAACGAAAAATCGGGCGGCGACGCAGCCGGCAGCCAATTCTCATGGGATATCTACGTGCTGTGTGGCGATCCGCAACTCGCCGACGAAAACAAGCGCGGCAACATTAAAGGCGATATTTTTGCCTGCCCGGACGGGCTCTGGTTCGACCCCGAAGGGCGGCTGTGGATTCAGACCGACATCTCCGGCAGCGTCCTCAAACAGGGCGATTTCGCGCGCTTCGGCAACAATCAGATGCTGGTCGCCGACGTCACCAGCGGCGAGACACGCCGCTTTCTCACCGGACCGAACGGCTGCGAGATCACAGGAATCACCCGCACGCCCGACGGGCGCAGCCTGTTCATCAACATCCAGCATCCGGGCGAGGGCGGCAGCCGTGCCGACCTGCGCTCCGGCTGGCCGGCCAGCCAGTTCCCCGAAGTCACCGGCGGCCGCCCGCGCTCTGCAACGATCGTCATCACGCGCCACGATGACGGCGTGATTGGCGCCTGAATATCAACTGCGCTGATGTTTTTATCCTGAATTTGAGTTAATTAATATAACGTTATATTAATTAACTCAAATTTGCCTGGTGAACGACATGGTCGAGATTGAAAAACCTGCCCGGCGTGGGCGCCCGAAAACACGTTTTGCCGATCATAACGAGCAGGTTCGTCAGAACATGCAACTGTATCGAGCGCGCAAAACGGCTGAACTTCAAGCGTTGGCGCGTACGCTGGAGGGCATGCTGGGCGCGTTGGAGCAGGGTGATAGCCAGAAGACTTTCACCACGGCGGCGGCAGTGGCCGGCGTCTGGAAGGACAGCGTATTGCGTGCGAATCTGCTTGGTGTGCGGCGTGCCCGGCGGGCAAGCAACTCGCTGAAGAAGGTCGATTTGTGCTCTGAGGTAAAATCAACCAATGAACGATGAATTTTTCATGCGCGAGGCGATATCACTGGCGCGCGCTGCAGAATGCCTTGGCGAGGTGCCGGTGGGCGCGCTGGTGGTGCGTGACGGGGTGATTGTCGGACGCGGCTTTAACTCGCCTATCGGCGAGAGCGACCCGACGGCGCATGCGGAAATCGCGGCACTGCGCGATGCCGGTCGCAATCTCGATAACTACCGGTTACCCGGTTGCGAGTTGTTTGTCACGCTGGAGCCTTGCGCCATGTGTGCCGGCGCCATCCTGCATGCGCGGCTGGCGCGGGTGATCTACGGCGCACGCGACTACAAGACAGGGGTGCATGGCAGCGTCGTCGATCTGTTTGCGGTGGAGCGGCTGAATCACCATACGGTGGTGCTCGGTGGTGTGCTGGCGGATGAATGCGGGCAACTGCTGTCTGATTTCTTTGCCGCGCGGCGCGCTAAGCGGGAGCAATAGGTTTGGGCAGGCACAGTATCCGGATATCGATTGGCGAACAGACCTTGACGCTGTTCAATGAGATCGGCGAGGTACTGCGGCGCTATTCGGTATCGACGGCGAGCAACGGGGCCGGCGAGGTTTCCGGCAGCTTTTGCACGCCACGCGGCAGGCACGTGATCCGCGCCAAAATCGGTGCCGGCCTGCCGGCCAATACGGTGCTGGTGCGCCGCCGGCCGACCGGTGAAATTTACAGCCCCGACCTGGGCGGCAAATTTGCCGGACGCGACTGGATTCTCACGCGCATTCTGTGGCTGTCGGGCTGTGAGTCCGGTCGCAATCGTGGCCACAATCGGGCCGCCAACCCGCAGGGCTGCATCGATACCATGCGCCGCTATATCTACATTCACGGCAGCCCGGATCAAGCGACGATGGGGTTGCCCGGTTCGCACGGCTGCATTCGCATGCGCAACGTAGACATCATTGAGTTGTTTGACCTCGTAGCACCTTACACGCCAGTGGAAATCAGCGAAGACTGAAAGTGCTCGTGCATTTCGCCGAGCGGCGTTGCACCCACGCCAAAACTGCGCTCAGTCAGCGTCACGCCCCCCTGCCGGTCTATCGTCAGCAACGTTGAGGCGCGCGTTCCGTAGGTCGGCGAATTGACGAACACGGCCGAAAGAACCCGCTCCCAGTCTAGCGGCACGCCGGTTTCGGGCAGATGCGGGTCGGCGACAATTTCGCGGTCGGCGAGCAGGTCGAAGAAGGGCTCCTGCTTTGGCAGGTCGGCCAGTGCCTTGGCAAACGCGACTTTGGCGCTGGCGAGCTTCGGCCAGGGCGTATCGAGCAGATGGTTGGACAGCCCGTAGATGCCCGGTGTCAGCCAGCACGGTGTGCAGGCCTTGTCGCCACGATTGGTGCAGTAACCGAGTCGGTGATGGTCGCCCGCAAACAGGTTGAAGCCGTTGTAGTCGGCGCCATGCGCTGCCAGTTCTGCGAGGTAGGCTTCGGGGCCGGTATTGCCGGTAAGGAAATCGGCGACCAGTGCGCCACGCGACGGGGGCTTCTGGTGCGCTTGCGTTTCTTGTCGCCCACCTTCGCGGTAGTTGGTCAACGCCGCAAAACGCCCGTTCCGGCTGACACCAAGCCAGGTGCCGCCGGCTTCAAGGTCGCGCCCGGCCAGTACCTGCGGCGATTTTTCCCAGAAAGCGGCCGGTGCCGAAGGGCGAGCAAAAAACTCATCACGGTTGGCGGCAACGACCAGCGGGTAGTCAGGATGCGCGTGCCAGGCCAGCAGGATCAGGCACATCGGGCGTGGCTCATGGCTTACGCCAGAAAGGTAACCAGCTCGGTCGTAATGCGCGAGCCGCCCGGTGCGCCGAGTTCAAGATCGCCGGCGTCGACAAAATTCTCCTGAATGACGGCCAGCGCCGCGTAGCCACCATCCGGTGAAGGTGCCGCATTGGCGACCATGCCGCAGGAATGTTCGGGGTTTTCCGGCGAGAAAATCGGGTTGCCAGAAACCATCGGTACGGCAGCGCTGATGCGGTAGAGGTGACGTTTGACCTTGCCGAGATACTGTGTGCGGGCAATGATTTCCTGGCCCGGATAGCAGCCCTTGTGAAAGCTGACGCCACCCAGCTGGTCAAAATTGGCCATCTGCGGGACGAATTCTTCCTTGGTTGCATCGGTAATCAGCGGGATGCCGGCCTGAATATCGAGCCACTGCCAGACGGGTGTACCCACCGGACGGGCGTTGGCAGCAAGGCGCTGCCACACACCGGCGGCGGCTTCGCTGGCGACGACGATTTCAAAGCGCGCGGTGAGGCGGATCACCGTGCCATTGTCAAACACGGCGGTCTCCAGAAGTCTGGCCGGCACCGGCAGGCCAGCTCCCTGCAAGGCCGCCTCGGCTTGCGCCCCGGACAAGCCAATCAACTCGCGGCTGGGCGACAGGTCGGCGATCTTTACCTTGGCACGCAGGACGTACATTTGCAGGCGCTTGTGGATCATGGCAAGGAGATCGGATGACATTTGAATCTGGAAATCCGGGCCGTTGCGAAAGAGCAGGAAGCTCGCCAGCATGCGGCCCTTGCCGGAACACCAGGCCGAGTGCTGCGCCGCATTGACATCAAGGTGATTGATGTCGCTGGTTACCTGATTGTGCAGGAAGGTCTTTGCTTCATCGCCCGAGCACGCCAGCAGGCCGAGGTGGGTGAGCGGTGCGATTACGGTGGCATCGCGCGCGGCGGCGAGTTCAGCGGCGGTATCGCCAAAATTGCTGACCACGCCGTTGTCAATGCAGGCGCCGGAAGCGGTGAGAAATTCTTGCCAGTTGGCGTTCATGATCGTGGCTTTCTGTCATTTTGTCCGTTGAGTTGCCGGTGCCGGCCCATTGAACGTGGCGTCCGGCGCTGCAAGCGGTGTTTCGCGTTATTATATCGCCTCTCGAACTCCAATCTCCCATCCCGGACTCACGGCCCGCCGGTCGCGCAAGATTGATGCTGAAACTCCTCAAAAACCTCATTCTGCTGGGCGTCTTCGTTGCTGTTGCAGTTGGCGCTGCGCTTGCGTGGATTGTTTCGTCACCGATCGTGCTGCGAGCACCAACCATTGATTTTCATATCCCTCCCGGTAGCGGGCTGCGCGCTACGGCAAGGCAGATTGCCGAGTCGGGCGCCGACCTCAATCCGTGGGTATTCATCGTACTCGGCAAAGTGCTGCGCGTTGAGGCGTCGATCAAAACCGGCAGCTATGAAATCAGCAGCGGAATCACGCCGCTGGATCTGCTCGGCAAGTTGACGCGCGGTGATGTGACACAAACCGATATCGTTTTCGTTGAAGGCTGGACCTTCCGTCAGATGCGCGACCGGCTCGATGCGCACCCGGACGTCCGGCACGACAGCAAGGGCTTGTCCGAGGCCGAGATCATGCGGCGCATTGGCGCCAGCGAAACGCGTGCCGAAGGCTTGCTGTTCCCGGATACCTATCTTTTCTCCAAACGCTCAAGTGACATCGACGTGATTGCACGTGCCTACCGGGTGATGCAGCGCCATCTAGCGCGCGAATGGGCGACGCGGGCAAGCGGGCTGCCATATCGCGACCCTTATCAGGCTTTGATCATGGCGTCGATTGTCGAGAAGGAAACAGGGCGAGATCAGGACAGGCCACTGGTTGCAGCGGTATTTGTGAACCGGCTGCGTCTGGGCATGCTGCTACAAACCGATCCGACGGTGATCTACGGCGTCGGTGAAAAGTTCGACGGCAATTTGCGCAAGCGCGACCTGCTCACCGACACGCCTTACAATACCTATACGCGTGCCGGCCTGCCGCCAACGCCGATCGCCATGTCTGGCCTTGCGTCGCTGCAGGCGGCCTTGCATCCGGCAGAGAGTCAGGCGGTTTATTTTGTCGCACGCGGCGATGGCAGCAGCCAGTTTTCCCGGACGCTGGATGAGCATAATCAGGCGGTGAATCGCTACCAGAGAGGCGGCAAGCGTTGAAACGGGGGAAATTCATTACTTTTGAAGGCATCGACGGCGCCGGCAAGAGCAGCCATATCGCCGGCGTGACCGAATCCCTGCGCGCGCGCGGGTTGACCGTGGTGTCGACGCGTGAGCCGGGCGGTACGCCGCTGGGCGAAAAACTGCGCGAGTTGCTGCTGCACGAGGCGATGCACCTTGAAACCGAGGCGATGCTGATGTTTGCCGCGCGCCGCGAGCATCTGGCACTCGTCATCGAGCCGGCGCTGGAACGCGGTGACTGGGTGGTCTGCGACCGCTTCAGCGATGCCACCTACGCCTATCAGGGCGGCGGGCGAGGGCTGGACAAGGAAAAATTCGCGCAGCTTGAGCAATGGGTGCATGGTCATCTTCAGCCCGATCTGACACTGCTCTTTGATCTGCCGCCGGCCGTAGCGCGCGAACGGATTGCTGCACAAGTCCGCGACCTCGACCGCTTCGAGCAGGAACGCGCCGATTTTCATGATCGCGTGCGGCTCGCTTATCTGGAGCGGGCTGCTGCCGCACCGCAGCGTATTCAGGTTATCAACGCCGATCAGCCGCTGGAATCAATCAAGAAATTGATTGAAGATACAGTCGCAAGGTATTGTTAATGACCAACGGAAATCCCTTGCGGATGAATATTATTGAGTTGCACAAGTTGACTTGGGAGCAACTCGGCGCGCGCCGGGCTCAACTGCCGCACGCGCTACTGCTTTCGGGGCAACGCGGCATCGGCAAGTTTGATCTGGCGCGGCGTTTCGCCGAATCGCTGCTCTGCGAAACGCCTCTGCCTTCCAGTGAGGCCTGCGGCGTTTGCCCGGCCTGCGGCTGGATGGCGCAGGGGAATCATCCGGATTTTCGTTTGCTGCAACCCGACGCGCTGGCTGAAGAAGAGGGCGAGGTTGCCGAAGCGGGGAAAAAGAAGCCAAGCCAGCAGATCACGATTGATCAGGTTCGTGCGCTTGATGACTTCCTTCATATCGGGACGCATCGCCACGGCGCGCGCGTGATCCTCATCAATCCGGCCGAGGCAATGAACCGGGCGACCGCAAACTCACTTCTTAAATCGCTTGAAGAACCAATTGCAAGTACATTGTTTTTATTGGTATCTAACGAGCCAGAACGTTTGCTGCCAACGATCCGTAGCCGCTGCCAGGCGATGCCGATTCCACTCCCGGCGGCGGCACTGGCCACGGAATGGTTGCGTCAGTCGGGGGTCGATGAGGCCGAGCGCTGGCTGGCGCTGGCGGGTGGCGCACCCTTGCTGGCCGTTCAACTGGGGAGCAGCGAAGAGCGGGTGCTGCTCGATGCGCTGATTGAGCAAATGGCGCGCGGTGCCAAACTCGACCCACTGGCTGCCGCCGCTGCGGTCGATAAAGTGCTGAAAGCCGAGAAGTCGCCCGCGCCACTCAAACGACTCGTCGAGTGGTCACAAAAATGGCTTTTCGACCTGATGCTGGCGAGCGAGCATCTGCCGCTGCGTTACTTCGTCACCCAGGCCAAACTTGTGCAAGGCATTGCGGCCTCGGCGGATGCGGCTAAACTCTTGGCATTCAACCGGAAAGCGATACAATACCGAGCACAGTGTGAGCAACCATTGAACAGCCGCTTGTTTCTTGAAGAGTTTTTTCTGAGCTACGCGGCACTTTTCCGGACGTCCTGAGGCGAATATGTCAGACGCAGTTGCCAAACCCGCCGTTGCTGCAGCACCACGTCCGAGCGTCCTGTCGCTCAACATCAACTCAAAATCAGCGCTTTACGCGTCGTACATGCCGCATCTGCGTAATGGCGGCATTTTTATCCCCACCTCGCGCAGCTATAACCTGAGCGATGAAGTATTCATGCTGCTTTCGCTAATGGACGACCCGGCCAAGCTGCCGATCGCCGGTACAGTGGTCTGGATCACACCGGCCGGCGCCCAGAACAGCAAGGCTCAAGGCATTGGCGTGCATTTCAAGAACGACGAAAGCGGTGTCGAGGCGCGTCGCAAGATTGAAGGCATGCTCGGTGGCGTGATGCAATCGAGCCGCCCGACACACACCATTTAGCCGGTTCTTCATGCTCGTTGATTCGCATTGCCACCTCGATTTCCCCGATCTTGCTGCAAACCTCCCGCAGATTCTTGAGCTGATGCAGCAGAACGATGTCGGCTGCGCGGTGTGCATCGGCGTCAATCTGGAAGATCTGCCACGCGTTCTGGCGCTGGCTGATGCGCATCCGCAGATTTTCGCCTCGGTTGGCGTTCATCCGGAATCAACCGATGTCCGGGAACCTGACGTTGCCGAACTGGTGGCGCTGGCCGCGCACCCGAAGGTGATCGCCATCGGTGAAACCGGACTCGATTATTACTGGCACAAGGACGCCCCCGAGTGGCAGCGCGAGCGCTTTCGCACGCATATTCGTGCCGCGCGCGCGACCGGCAAGCCGCTGGTCATCCATAATCGTGACGCGACGGCCGACACGCTGCGCCTGATGCAGGAGGAGGGGGCTGGGCAGGTTGGCGGCATCATGCACTGCTTCACCGAGACCTGGGAAGTGGCTGAAGCGGCGCTGGAACAGGGGTTCCTCATATCTCTATCGGGTATTGTGACGTTCAAGAATGCACTGACGATCAAGGAGGTGGCGCGGCGCGTGCCGCTGGATCGCCTGCTCGTCGAGACCGATTCGCCCTACCTCGCGCCGATGCCGTATCGTGGCAAAATCAACCAGCCGGGCTACGTGAAACACGTTGCCGAAGAAATTGCGCGCTTGCGTAACCTGACTTATGAAGAAGTTGTAACCGCGACGACGGATAATTTTTTCCGTCTTTTCCCTGAAGCCCGTACGAGAATCACTCAATGAAAACTATTGCCATTCTGTTTGTTGCCTTGTTTTCCATCCTTCCAGGCCTTGCCTCCGCTGGTGTTTATGAAGACATGCTGATCGCCCTGAGATCCGATGACACCGGCGCGGTTGTAGCGCTGCTGAATCGTGGCGTGGACGTTAATACGGTCGATATCGCTGGCAACACGCTGCTCATGCTGGCCGTGCGGGAAAACAATGAGGCGCTACTCGAACAACTGATACTGCGTCGAGCCCGCATGAACGTGCGCAACCGTGATGGGGATACTGCCCTGCGGATGGCGGCCTTTGGCGGAAAACTGCCGCTTGTGAAGCGGTTGGTCGAAGCGGGAGCCGAGGTGAATATGTACGGCTGGTCACCGCTCAGCTATGCGGCTTTCAACGGGCATGCCGAAATTGTTGAATACCTGCTGAAGCGTGGCGCGGAGATCGACGCGAAGACCGAAAATGGTTCGACCGCCTTGCTGATCGCCGCGCGCAACGGACATCTTGAGGCTGTAAATGCGTTGCTGAAACACGAAGCCGACCCGAATATTGCCACCGAGAACGATGAAACCGCACTCGACTGGGCGGAAAAAACAAACAATTCGGACATCGCCAAGCGTCTGCGCGATGCAGGCGGCCGCAGCGGCAAGACGGTGACTATCGAAATTTCAAAGTAAGGCGGGCAGGGCCAGCACGCGCAGCTTCCCGGTCTGCAGAAACTTGTTCATGATCCGGTAGATATCCGGGTCAAACGCAGTTACCTCGCGTCCTTCAAGGCGGTCGTAAAGCGCCTGTTCGTTGTGCACCGTGCCGAGATAGCGCCAACGGTCGACGAGATGAAAATCCTCGCGCATACCGAATTCATCGCGCTCAATCAGGGCAACCGCCCCCTTGTAAGGCCATGTTTTTACTTTGAATTTGGCCAGCGCCGTCATCATGCGGGCGCTGTGCAAGGAGGGTGCTTCCTTGCCAATACAGGTACCGCGACAGGTTTTTTGCTTGTAGGCAACGCAGGCTTCGCCCTTGGCCGCTTCACCCAGACCCAGATGGCTGTGACACAGACGGTGGGCATCAGCCAGCTTGCGTAGCGCGTGAATCGCTTCGCGCCGGTTCATGTAAAGACCAAACAGATTCTCGGCAACGGCAAAGTCGAGATCACGGGAATAGACGAGTTGCGGGCGAAAATCGCCTTCGGCGTGTTGCGTCAGTTGCCAACTGCAGAGATCTTCAACCGGTTTGCGCGTCGAGCGCGACAACTCGATCTCGTGCAGTCGTGCGCCCAATTCACCGGCAGCTTCGTGCCACTCAATACGCCAGGTGTTGCGTGCCAGCGCGGTCTCCCGATTGGCCGGGGCAAACACCGCCAATACCTGTTGCCTGATATTGGTGCTGCGCTTGACCTGCAACAGCCCCCCGTCCTCGGCGTAGAGCGCAAAAGCGCCGGGCGCCTCGGGCAGGTCGTCGATTACTGCGACATCGATCTGCGGCGGCAGATCGGGACGTCCGACGATGACATCAACGGCTTTTTTGATGGTCTCCGCCGGCAGGGACTCATGCCAGCACTGCCAGAGATCCCAAAGCACGCGCGCATCGGCCAGTGCCCGGTGGCGATCTTTGGTGTTGATGCCGTGGCGTGTAACCAGCGTATCAAGGTTGTGCCGGTGATGCTCGGGAAACAGCTTGCGCGAGAGCTTGACGGTGCACAGGGTTGGCATGCGGAAATCGATGTCTAGCCGTTTGAACTCGCGCTTGAGGAAGCCGTAGTCAAAGCGGGCGTTGTGCGCAATGAACAGACGGCCACGCAGCTTTTCCATCACCAGTGGCGCCAGTTGCGCAAAGGTCGGCGCGCCGGAAACCATCGACGTATCGATGCCGGTTAGCCCGGTGATGAATGACGAGACGGTTGTTTCCGGGTTGACCAGCGCGCTCCATTCGCGCACACCGTTCTCATCAACCTCCACGAGGCCGATCTCGATGATGCGGTCGTTGGCAAAATTCGCGCCGGTCGTTTCCAGGTCGACGAATACCAATGGTTCGGGTGCTAAAGAAGTCATTGGCAATGTTGGAACGCTTGATAGGGGTATGGGGAGAAATCGGCATTCCCCTTTAAACGGCTTATTCGACTTCGCATAATTTGTATTATGTAAAGTCGCAAAAGGAGCGGCCTATCCATTCAGTTCAAATCCTCGCTTTTCACCACCGGCAACCGCAGCACCTCGATACCCTCTTCGCGCAATGCTTCGTAATCAGCTGCACTGGCCTCGCCACGAATCGAACGTTCGGGCGCTGCGTGATAGTGGATCTTGCGTGCTTCCTCGGCAAAACCTTTACCCACATCCTCGCAGTTGGTCATCATCGCCGACACCAATTGGCGATAGGCGCTAAGCATCCCCGCCTGGGTCTGAATAGCGGGCGTGCCGGCGACCGCGGCAGGCACGTTTGCCGGTTTGGCCAGATGAACCGCCGAAGGAACCCGCCGGACTTCAATGGCATTGCAATACGGACAGGCAATGAAACCGCGCGACAACTGGCTGTCGTAGTCGTCCTGCGACTTGAACCAGCCTTCGAATTGGTGGTCCTGTGTGCAGGCAAGGTCAAATATGATCATCGGGGACTAATAGAGGGAAAAAAGCGCTGAATTGCTGATGGTGCCCGGAGCGGGAATCGAACCCGCA
>JBIJCY010000270.1:0-4338 GCA_044344385.1 Rhodocyclaceae bacterium
GCGACGACCCGACACAGGCAAACGCCTTCCTGCAAGCGGGGACGCAGCAGGTTGCCGCCGGCTACGCCGTGTATGGCCCAACCACGCTTTTCGTACTCACCGTTGGCGACGGCGTCGTGTGCTTTACGCTCGACCGCGAACACGGCTCCTTCGTGCTGACGCAGGAGAACATGCAGATTCCGCAGGACACCAAGGAATTTGCCATCAACATGTCGAACATGCGCTTCTGGGAAGCGCCGGTGCAAAGCTACGTCAACGACTTGCTGATCGGCAAGGACGGCCCGCGCGGCAAGGATTTCAACATGCGCTGGGTCGCATCGATGGTCGCCGATGTGCACCGCATCCTGACGCGCGGCGGCATCTTCATGTACCCGCTCGACAGCAGGATCGCGGCACAAGGCGGCAAGCTGCGTCTGATGTACGAAGCCAATCCGATGGCCTTCATCGTCGAGCAGGCCGGCGGTGCTGCCAGTACCGGCCACTGCAACATCATGGACATTCAGCCACGCAGCTTGCATCAACGCATCCCGGTGATTCTTGGCTCGAAGAATGAAGTCGCCATCGTTGCCGGTTACCACAAGAAGGCCTGAGAAAACCCATGTCGCTGCGCCACCCGATCATCGCAGTCACCGGCTCATCCGGCGCGGGGACAACCAAAGTCACGCGGACTTTTCAGCAAATTTTCTGGCGCGAAAATGTTCGCGGTGCGTTTGTCGAGGGCGACAGTTTCCACCGCTATCCGCGCGCCGAAATGGAACGTCAGATCGAAACGGCCGAACGCGATGGCCTGCCCGTACCCTCGCACTTCGGGCCGGAGGGCAATGATTTTTCCGGCATCGAAAAACTCTTCCGCGAATACAGCGAAACCGGCACCAGCCAATTCCGGCACTACATTCACAACGAAGTGGAAGCGGCCGAGCTGGGCGGCGAGATTGGCACTTTTACCCAATGGCGCGACCTCCCGGCCGACAGCGACATCCTGTTGTACGAAGGGCTGCATGGCGCGGTAAGAACCGACGTGGTTGATGTCACCCGCTATCCTGATCTGATCATCGGCGTCGTGCCGACGGTTAATCTGGAATGGATCCAGAAAATTCACCGCGACACGCGCAAGCGCGGCTATTCGCTCGAAGCGGTAACCAACACCATCCTGCGCCGCATGGCCGATTATGTGCACTACATCACGCCGCAATTTTCGCGCACGCACATCAATTTTCAGCGCGTACCGGTCGTCGACACATCAAACCCCTTCATCGCCAACGACATCCCCAGTCAGGACGAATCCTTTGTCGTCATCCGCTTCGCCGACCCACGCGGCATCGACTTCCCCTACCTGCTGACGATGATCGATCAGGCCTTCATGTCGCGCCCCAACACCATCGTAATCCCTGGCGGCAAGATGCCGCTGGCCATGCAACTGATCCTGACGCCGATGATCTGGAAGATGATGGAACGGCGACAGGCCGCAGGCCCAGTCTGAGCGGCCGCTTGGCTCTGCTCACCGGCCTCTAAGAGAAGCAGACTTGAAGCCCCCAAGCGGCATACAAATCCATCTTCCGGTGCTAAGCTGAAAGGATAAGACCGTCAAAAAGCAGCAAGGGAGTGCAAGCATCTTGAGCGAAAACGATAAGCAAAATCTCCGCATCGCTGCCGAAGCGCAACTGCTGAGATCACCGGTGGGCAGCGGCGCGCGTCCGGCCGCCGAGTTACTGCACGAGTTGCGGGTGCATCAGGTCGAACTGGAGATACAGAACGAGGCGCTGCGTGAGGCGCAGATCGCGCTGGAAGCCTCGCGTGACCGCTTCGCTGACTTTTATGAGGCGGCTCCTGTTGGCTATCTCACCATTACTGACAAGGGGTTGATCGACAATATCAATCTAACCGGCGCGGTATTGCTGGGGGTAGAGCGAGGCGATTTGCGGCTCAAACCGTTTGCTCGCTATGTCAGACCCGAGGACGCAGACCGCTGGCACCTGTATTTTGTCAGCGCACTGAAAACGAACAAGGTGCTGACCTGCGAACTGAGGCTTCTGCGTGGGGGTGGGCTACATATTGATGTCCGGCTGGACAGCTTGCGCTTGATTAAGGATGGGCAGGCACCGACGGTGCGGGTAGTGCTGACTGACATCACCGAAAGTAAGCAGGTCGAACAAGAGCTTTTCGCAACGAAACGCCGGCTTGAATCCACGCTTGATGCCATTCCCGATCTGTTGTTTGAGGTTGGGCTGGATGGCCGGATTCATAACTACCATACCCACCGAACCGATTTGCTGGCGGCGCCTCCCGAGGCATTTCTGGGCAAGAGCTTTGCTGAAGTTTTGCCCCAAGGGGCGGCGGAAGCATGCGCTTTTGCTATCAGCGAAGCAATGGAAAAGGGTATCTCTATTGGTAAGCAGTATCCCTTGTCGCTGCCGCAGGGTGAGCACTGGTTTGAACTTTCGGCAGCTCAAAAGTCAGGTGCCGACGGTCAAGCCGAGAGCCTTATTCTTCTCGCTCGAGACATTACCGAGCGCAAGCAGAATGAAACAACGCTGAGAGAGGTCGTGGCACAGTTCGCCATGTTTATGGAAAATGTACCCGCGTTCGCGTACATCAAGGATACAAAGGGCAGGCATGTGTTCGTCAACAAGGCACTCGACAACCAAACCATGCCGACAGCAGGCTCGCTGCTCGGAAAGACCAACGCGGATGTGTGGCCAAAAGAAATTGCGGCAGAACTTGATGCCGTAGATGCAGCAGTAGTTGCAGGTGGAGTACCGGTCATTACCGAGGAAACCGTCCTTTTGGGTGGAGAGAAGCGAAGCTTCCACACCTCAAAATTTCCCATCAAGAGAGAAAACGGCCAGACGTTCCTTGGCGGGGTTTCCTTCGACATCACCGACCGTAAGCGGGCAGAAGAAGAACTCGCCCAACATCGCCACCACCTCGAAGAACTCGTCTTCGCCCGCACCGCCGAACTGGCCCAAGCCCGTGACATCGCCGAAGCCGCCAGCCGCGCCAAGAGCGTCTTCCTTGCCAACATGAGCCATGAATTGCGCACGCCGATGAATGGCATCATGGGTATGACCGATCTGGCATTGCGCCGCGCCACCGACCCCAAACAGATCGATCAACTGACCAAGAGCATGGGCGCCTCGAAGCACCTGCTCGCCATCATCAACGACATCCTCGACATCTCCCGGATCGAATCCGAGCGGCTCACGCTGGGGGAGAAGAATTTCTCGCTGGCGCAAATGTTCGATGAGACCCTGCACATGCAGGAACAACAGGCGCTCGCCAAGGGGCTGCGGCTGTCTCTGGACATTGCACCGGGACTGCCGGATGTGCTGTGCGGCGACGTTTTGCGACTGAAACAGATATTGATCAACTTTATCGGCAACGCGATCAAGTTCTCCGAGCGGGGGTTGATCACCGTGCACGCTCATGCCGTAGAGGAAGACAGTCTTGGTCTGTTGCTGCGCATCGAAGTTTCCGATCAAGGAATCGGTATCAATCCTGAACAGCAAGCCCGACTGTTCCACGCCTTCACCCAGGCCGACGACTCATCAACCCGAAAATATGGCGGAACCGGTCTGGGGCTGATCATCTCAAAACGGCTGGCCAAGCTCATGGGCGGCGATGTTGGTGTGGTCAGCGAAGCAGGCATTGGCAGCACTTTCTGGGTAACAGTACAGTTGAGGCGAGCGGTCGATAGCCATCAACCCGCCGAGGCGACGGACGTAGATTCAACTGGCGCCACAGCCTCGTTCATCACACCACGGGAGACGCTGATACGAGATTTTCGTGGGAATCGTGTCTTGGTGGCCGAAGATGACCCGCTGAATCAGGAAGTGGCCGTGTGTTTGCTGGAGGCCGTTGGTCTGGTGCCGGTGGTGGCGAACAACGGGCTGGAAGCGCTGGAGTTGGTTCGTGCTGGCAGCTATGCGCTGATTCTGATGGATATGCAGATGCCGGTCATGAACGGTGTGGAAGCAACCCGTGCCATTCGTCAGTTGCCCGGCATGTCGGCCATCCCGATTCTGGCGATGACAGCCAACGCTTTTGACGAAGACCGTGATGTTTGTCTTGCGGCTGGCATGGATGATCATATCGGCAAGCCGGTCGATCCAGATCCGCTCTATGAGATTTTGTTGCGCTGGCTGAGAAAACCAGCAAATATCGCGCAGAAGTGATTGCCGGGTGACGGGTGATGACTGTCAAGTGGTCTGATGGCTGCGTATTGTCATCAAGCTGCAATGGGGCGACACACTCAGCCCCCAGACAAACCAGAACGGCCGGAACCTGCCTCCTTGCAGGCCTACGGTGGGAAAATTAGCGGCGCGCAAGCAAATCTTCCGC
>JBIJCY010000041.1:0-14675 GCA_044344385.1 Rhodocyclaceae bacterium
CACATGGCGTCGGTGATTTCAAGCCCTCCGGCCGCGCTGAATTCCTTTTCCGCGAGAAACCCTTCGCAGAGCGTGCGCAGCCGGTCTTTTTCTTCGCTGTTCAGGCAGGCCAGAAAGGGCAGGCCGGTGAGGGTGTCCTGCCACAGCGCATCGGGCAAATTGATCGATGCCTGTGATCCATGCAGCCAGTTGAAGAGTTTGCCGAACACCAGGATTTACTTGCCTTTCAGTTGTGGCAGCGCCGCCGTGGTGAGGTAGATGCCGGCGAAGATCAGGGCGATTCCGGCGTAGTGATAGGCCTGCGGAATCTCACCGAGGAAGATTGCTGAGAGCAGCGTGCCAAATACCGGCATCAGATGAATGAACAAACTGGCCTTGCTGGCTCCCACCTCGCCGACCGCGCGGTTGTAGAGGATATAGCCAAGAAAACCGGGGAAGATGCCGGTGTAGGCAATGCCGGCCAGCGAGGCGGCGCTGACGTTGATTAGCTTGCCTTGCGTGATTTCCCATGCGTAAAGCGGGGCCAGCGCCAGTACGCCGACCGTTGTAAACGCGGCGAGCATCAGCATCGGATCAACACCGCTCGGGCGCCACTGCAGGCCGATGGTGTAGATCGCCCAGGTGAATACGGCGCCGAGCATCCACAAGTCGCCGATATTCAGGGTCAGGCCGGCCAGCGTCGCCACATCGCCACGACAGACAATGGTCACGACGCCGACAAGAGAGAGCGCAACGCCTATCCCTTCGATGCGGTGCAGATGTTTTTTCAGGAACATCCAGGAGAGCGCAATGGTGACGATAGGCACGACCGAGTTGAGCAGCACGGCGTTGGTCGCTGCGGTGTATTGCAGCGCGATATACGCCAGCGTGTTGTAGCCGCCGACACCGACCAGTCCGAGAATGAGGACGGCCTTCCAGCCGCGTTTGAGGAGTGGCCACTGCGCACGCAGATGCGGCAGGGCGAAGGGCAGGACAAGCGCCAGGGCGATTGCCCAGCGCCAGAAGGCCAGCGTGATCGGCGGCACATCGGCCCGGATGGCCCGGCCGAGCACCATGTTGCCGGACCAGAAGAGCATGGTCAGGGTGAGCAGCAGGTAGGGGTGGTGAAAGCGGGAGAACATGTGAATTGATAGCTGCCAAATGGCCATTATGCCAGCCAGAGACGGTGCGCAGGCTTTATAATGGACACATGGTCTCAGTCGTACACTCCGTCGCTGCTCAGAGCGACCTCGAACATTCCCTGCAAACGCTTAGCGAAGGTCTTTCTGCCGATGAGGCGATAAAGATCCGTCAGGCAGTTGAGTTTGCCCAGTCTGTCTACAAGGATCACGCACTCGGTAGCGGCGAGGGTGTCTGGCGTCATGCGCTTGGTATGGCGCTGATCCTGGTCGGTCTCAAGCTTGATGCTGACTCACGGCTGGCCGCGTTGCTGTTTTCTGTGCCGACCTACGACGAGCATGGCATCGCGCATATCGAAGAACGCTTTGGTCCGGCGTCTGCGCATCTGGTGAACGGCATCTCCCGCCTGAATCGGCTGCGTCCGATTACACGTGGTTTTGTCGCACATTCGGCGGAAAGTGGCGAAGACAATCCGCAGGAAATGAAGGCGCAGATCGAAGTACTGCGCAAGATGCTGCTGGCCATGGTCGAGGATATTCGTGTCGTGCTGTTGCGTCTTGCTTCACGGACACAGACGCTGCGCTATTACGCTGCCGAGCCTGACGAACTTCGCACCCAGGTGGCGCGCGAGACGCTGGAGCTTTATTCGCCGCTGGCTAACCGACTCGGCGTGTGGGAGCTCAAGTGGGAACTCGAGGATCTCTCGTTCCGCTTTCTCCATCCTGACCTCTACAAAAAAATTGCCAAGCAGCTCGACGAGAAGCGTACCGAGCGCGAGCAGTTCATTGCCGATGCCATTGTTCGCCTGAAGGCTGAACTGGCCACCGTTGGCATTCACAATGCCGAAGTCTATGGCCGGCCAAAACACATTTACAGCATCTGGAACAAGATGCGCAAGAAGGATGTCGAGTTCTCTGAAGTCTATGATGTGCGCGCCCTGCGCGTCATCGTTGACGAGGTGAAAGACTGCTATACGGCGCTGGGCATCGTGCACAACATATGGTCGCCGATTTCCAAGGAATTCGATGATTACATCTCGAATCCGAAGGGCAATAACTATCGCTCGTTGCATACGGCAGTGCGTTGTCCCGATGGTCGCTCGCTTGAAGTTCAGATCCGCACCTGGGATATGCACCAGCATTCCGAACTCGGCGTTGCCGCTCACTGGCGTTACAAGGAAGGCAACAAGGCCGCGTCGGAAGACAACTATGACGAGAAAATCGCCTGGTTGCGCCAGCTACTGACCTGGAAGGACGAAGTCGCCGATTCCTCTGACTGGGTCAAGCACTACAAGGAAGCGGCACTCGACGAGACGATCTACATCATGACGCCGGCCGGACGCGTGGTCGATTTGCCGCGCGGTGCAACGCCAGTGGATTTCGCCTACCGCGTACATACCGATCTCGGTCACCGCTGCCGGGGTGCCAAGGTTGACGGTGCGCTGGTGTCGCTCAATACGCAGCTTGAAACCGGGCAGCGCGTTGAGATCGTCGTCGCCAAGCACGGCGGCCCGTCACGTGACTGGCTGAACAACTCGCTCGGTTATCTATTCACCCATCGGGCGCGGGCCAAGGCACGGCACTGGTTCTCCAGCCTGGCGCTGGAAGAGACGCTGGCCGACGGACGGGCAATCGTCACGCGCGAATTGCAGCGCATGGGGCAGAACAGCACCAGCCTCGATGATCTTGCCGCGAAGCTGGGTTTTGCCAAGAGCGAAGATATGTTCATCGCGGTGGCACGTGCCGAGTTGAATACCCGTCAGTTGCAGGTGGCGGTGCGTGGTAGCGAAATGCCGGTTGACGAACGTTCTGCGCAGGAGCCGCAGCCCCGCAAGCACAAGGCCAGCGACGCGGCTGAAAAAGGTAT
This sequence comes from Rhodocyclaceae bacterium, assembly GCA_044344385.1. Lineage (GTDB taxonomy): Bacteria > Pseudomonadota > Gammaproteobacteria > Burkholderiales > Rhodocyclaceae > CAJBIL01. The sequence continues at coordinate 2,986 of JBIJCY010000041.1, forward strand.
CTTGATCGTTGGCGTGGATAAGTTGCTGACGCAACTGGCCGGTTGCTGCAAGCCGGCGCCGCCGGACCCCATCCTCGGGTTCGTGACGCGCGGCAAGGGCGTTTCCATTCACCGCGCCGACTGCAGTAACTTTGCCAACATGGAAGCGATGCACCCCGAGCGGGTCATCGAAACGGGCTGGGGCGGCCAGACCGACGGGATGTTTGCCGTCGACATCGTCGTCGACGCGCATGACCGCCAGGGATTGCTGCGTGATATTTCGGAAGTTTTTACGCGCGAAAAAATCAACGTCATCGCGGTCAATACGCAGTCAAAGCAGGGCACTGCGCACATGGGTTTTACTGCTGAAATCAGCAACGTTCAGCAGTTGAAGCGTACGCTGTCGTTGATTCACGAAGTGGCCGGCGTGGTTGGCGCCCGCCGGGCCTGAGTACGGTACCGAAACTCAGTCGTCGATTCTGGCGGTTGACAGTTTCGCCGTAGCCGCTTTCAGTTTCGCGTCGTCCATGGCGGCCAGTTGCAGCAGGCCAGCGCGCACCAGTTCACTTTTCCTGATCGAAAATCCCAGCGCTGAAAGTCGCTTTTTCAACTGGGCAAGCTGTTCATATTCGGCTTCAGGAATCGTGAAGCGATCACGGACCAGTCTTTCTTTTCCTGGCTTTCTGTCCAGTGGCCGGGGAAAAGCTTTAGACAGTCTTTTACGACCGGCGCTCGCGGGTGCTTTTGACTCAGGCGCGGCAGGCGTGATTTTCTTGGCGGCGGGTATGGCTTTGCTTGCTGTGACAGCGATGGCTTTTTCGACCGGCTTGGCAGTGTTTTTTGCCGGTGTGGCGGCTGTTACTGCTGTGGTTTTTGGCTTTGGCCTGGCTGCAGCAGGTGCTTTCACAACTGGCGTTTTTGCTGCTGTTGGCATGTTGATTTTCTTTCGTTGAATAAAACGCTACTCAGGATACCGTAGCTCATGGTTTAAGCAGTTCGATCAATTCACTCTGCGCACAACGCGGTTTGGTGCGCGATTTTCGCTGCCGGTGATAGAGACCGTCGGCGTCCATATTCCAGGATTGTTCGTTGTCGGCGAGGTAGGTTTGCAAGCCTTCGGTGATCACCCGCCGCTTCAGTTTTTTGTCAAGAATCGGGAAGGCCAACTCGATACGGCGGAAAAAATTTCGTTCCATCCAGTCGGCGCTCGAAAGGTAAACCTTTTCTTCCCCGCCGGCAAGAAAGTAGAAGATGCGGTGATGCTCAAGCAGGCGGCCAATGACCGAGCGGACGTGGATATTCTCCGACAGGCCCTTGATTCCCGGCCGTAACGCGCAGACACCGCGTACGATGAGATCGATCTTGACGCCGGCCTGCGAAGCTTTGTAGAGCGTGTCGATGATTTCCGGCTCAAGCAGGGAGTTCATTTTAGCGATGATGCGCGCAGGCTTCCCCGTGCAAGCAAATTCTGCCTCGCTACGGATGCCGTCAAGGAGGTTCTGCTGCAGGGAAAATGGTGCCTGCCAGAGGTGCTTCAGTGTTTGCGCACGGCCAAGGCCAGTGAGTTGCTTGAATACTTCATTGACGTCGTCGCCAATCTCTTCGTTGCAGGTGAGCAGGCCGAAGTCGGTGTATAGGCGGGCTGTTCTTGGGTGGTAGTTACCGGTACCCAGGTGCACATAGCGCCGCAGAAGGCTGCCTTTGCTGCCTTCTTCACGGCGCACGACCATCAGCATCTTGGCGTGTGTTTTGTAGCCGACAACGCCGTAAACTACGTGTGCGCCGACTTCCTCCAATTTGGTCGCCCAGCCGATGTTTGCTTCCTCATCGAAGCGAGCCATCAGTTCGACGATTACGGTGACTTCCTTGCCGTTCTGCGCCGCACGCAGCAGGGACTTCATCAGTACCGAATCGGTGCCGGTGCGGTAAACCGTCATCTTGATGGCCACGACCTGTGCGTCACTGGCCGCCTGATCAATCAATTCGATGACAGGCGCGAAACTCTGGTAGGGATGGTGGAGGAGAATGTCGCTGGCGCGCATGCTGTCGAAAATGCTGTGGGTCTTTTGTAGCGATTTTGGTATGCCGGGCCGGAATGGTTTGAATTTGAGATCATCACGCAACACCCAGTCGGGCACCTGCATCAGGCGAACCAGATTGACCGGGCCGGGTACGCGATAGAGATCGCTTTCATTGAGGCCGAATTGTGAGAGTAAAAATTCACTCATCACCTCCGAGCAATTGTCGGCTACTTCCAGCCGCACGCCGTCACCAAAGTGGCGCTGCGGCAATTCGCCCTGAATCTTGGTGCGCAGGTTTTTGACTTCTTCCTCGTCGACGAACAGGTCGCTATTGCGAGTGACGCGAAACTGGTAGCAGCCGAGAACGTTCATGCCGGCAAATAACTCGCCGACAAAGCCGTGCAGGATCGATGACAGGAAAACGAAGCTGTACTCGCAGTCGCACAGCTCGCGTGGCAGGCGGATGACGCGCGGCAAGACGCGTGGTGCCTGAACAATGGCTGCGCCGGAACTGCGCCCGAAGGCATCCTTACCGTCCAGTTCGACGGCGAAGTTGAGGCTCTTGTTGAGAACGCGCGGGAAGGGGTGTGACGGGTCGAGTCCGATCGGTGTCAGGACCGGAATAACTTCACGGAAAAAATAGGCACTGATCCACTCGCGCTGCGCATCGGTCCAGTCGACCCGGCGCAGGAAGCGGATATCTTCGGCAGCAAGTTGCGGCAGGATGTCCTCGTTGAAGAGAGCGTATTGCTCTTCAACCATGGCATGCGCTTCGGCACCGACCAGATTGAAAATCTCACGTGCGCTCATGCCGTCGGTGGTGAGCGACACCGAATTGAGTCTGATCTGTTCCTTCAGGCCGGCGACACGAATCTCGAAAAACTCATCGAGATTGCTGGAGACGATGCATAGGAAACGCAGCCGTTCGAGCAACGGCGTATTGGGATTTTTTGCCTGTGAAAGCACCCGTCGGTTGAAGGCCAGCAGGCCAAGCTCGCGATTCAGGAAGTGCTGTGGCAGGAAACGATCAGCAGCGTTTAGTGTGGAGAGGGGACGTGGCGTCATGGTTTCATTGGATCAGGATTCAGTATGCGATGCAACTTCGTGATTGTGTTGCAGAAATATTACAGCAATATGTCGCCCCGCCAATCCAGTACTGGTGCGGCTTGCAGTGTTAAAATGAAAAAAATATTTGCCACAGGGCTGAAAATACAGGGATGGCTTACGAATTGATTGCAGCAGTTGATCTTGGCTCAAACAGCTTTCGCCTGCAGGTCGGGCGTGTGCTCGATGACCAGATCTATCCGCTTGATTCACTCAAGGAACCGGTTCGTCTGGCATCCGGTCTGACCGAAGGCAAAATGCTTGATGCCGCCTCGCAAGAGCGTGCGCTCGATGCGCTGGGACGTTTCGGCGAGCGTTTGCGTGGTTTCCAGCCTGAGGCCGTGCGGGTGGTGGCAACCAATGCGCTGCGCGTTGCCAAGAACGCCTTTGCGTTTCTGCCGAAGGCCGAAGCGGCGCTGGGCTTCCCGATTGAAATCATTGGCGGCCGCGAAGAAGCGCGCCTGATCTATATCGGTGCCGCTCACTCCTTGCCGTTGGCCAATCACAAACGTCTGGTCGTCGATATCGGCGGCGGTTCCACCGAGTTTATTATCGGCAAGAACGTTGCGCCGCTATTGATGGAATCGCTGTACATGGGGTGTGTCAGCTATACCTTGCGCTTTTTCCCCGATGGCAAGATCGATAAAAAAAGTTTTCGTGAGGCTGAAGTGTCGGCCGCGCGCGAGATCCAGACCATTGTCCGTGACTACCAGCGTTTTGGCTGGAGCGAGGCGTTTGGCTCATCAGGTTCGGCACGTGCCATCGCCGACTTGCTTGAAATGAATAATCTGAATCCGGGGGGCGTCAGCGGCATCACGCGTGAAGGCCTGACGACACTGCGCGCGCTGATGATTCGCGCCGGATCAGTCGGTTCGATGAGTCTTGAAGGGCTGCGCGCCGATCGCCTGCCGGTGCTGCCGGGTGGTTGCGCCATCATGTGTGCGGTTTTTTCCGAGCTTGATCTTCAACACATGGGTTATGCCGACGGGGCGCTGCGTCTGGGTGTGCTCTATGACCTGCTCGGCCGTTTTCACCACGATGACATGCGCGACTCAACGGTCGTGCAATTCATGAGTCGATATCAGGTCGATCAGCGGCAGGCAAAACGTGTCGAGAGGACCGCGCTGGCTATTCTTGGTCAGTTGATCGACATCGATGCGCCGGAGCATGAAAACGATGTGAGCTTCCTTAAATGGGCAGTCGGCGTGCACGAGATCGGTATTTCGATTGCGCACAACAGTTATCACAAGCACGGCGCGTACATTTTGAATTTTGCCGATATGCCCGGTTTTTCGAAAAAGGATCAGGCACGTCTGGCTTTGCTAGTGCTTGGTCAGCGTGGCAAGCTGGAAAAACTGACCGCGCTGCCGCAGACCGACGAAACCTGGCGTCTGATTTTCTGCCTGCGCCTTGCGGCTGTGTTGCATCGTTCGCGTGACGATAGCGAGTTGCCGGTTTTTGCGGTCAAGCATGCGGCGGGCGGATATCAGCTTGAACTGCCAAGTGAGTGGCTGGTGGCGAATCCCTTGAGTGCTGCGGTGTTGGCAGACGAGACAATTGCCTGGCAGCGTGTTGGTTCCGGCCTGCGCATCAAGCGCAGGGCATCACTCGCCGTCGTCGGATAGATGTCCGGGGCGTCATGGCTGCCGCCGCGATAACAACTGTTCAGCATGACGGTCAGCCGGCTGCGCGACTTTTCGGTGACTGGACGCTGGCGCGCTTGCCACAACCGATCGCCGAAATTGAAGCACAGTTGTGTGATCTTTCGTCGCGCGATGTTTGCTGGAATCTTGAGGGTGTCGAACGTCTTGATAGCGTAGGTGCGCTGCTGTTATGGCGCGCCTGGGGGCGACAATGGCCGGCCTCTTTGACCCTCCTTCCGGCACATCGGCACGTGCTTGAGCGTGTTTCCGGGATTGTCGTTCACGATGATTCAAGTGCCCCCTCCTCACGTTTTTCTGCGATCACTTTTCTTGGCCGCATTGCGCTGCTGGCCGTCAAGGATTTCCTGGGTATCGTGGCGCTGATTGGCCAGATGGTGCTCGATCTTGCTTATCTTTTTGCCCATCCGCGCGATATTCCGTGGCGTGAATTTTCGGCCAACCTTTACAAGAGCGGGGCACAGGCGCTGCCGGTGACGGCATTGGTCGGCTGTCTGATCGGGATTGTTCTCTCGTTTTTGTCTTCATTGCAGCTCAAGGCCTTTGGCGCCGATATCTATATCGTCAATCTGCTCGGTTTGAGCATCATTCGCGAGCTCGGTCCGATGATTGTTGCGGTGCTGGTTGCCGGGCGCTCGGGTTCGGCGATAACCGCTCAGATCGGTGTCATGCGGGTAACCGAGGAGATCGATGCACTGGCGACGATGGGGGTTTCACGGACGCTGCGCATCGTCCTTCCCAAGGTGGCAGCACTCGCCATTGCGATGCCCTTGCTCGTGCTTTGGTGTTCTGCGGCCGGCATTTTTGGCGGTATGGTTTCGGCCAGCTTGCAGCTGGATCTGCCTTACGGATATTTTATTGATACGCTGCCCAGGGCGGTTCCGGTAGCTAACCTCTGGATCGGCATGGGGAAAGGTTTTGTTTTCGGCATCCTGATTGCGCTGGTCGCCTGCCACTTTGGCCTGCAGGTAAAACCGAATACCGAGAGTCTGTCATCGATGACCACGACGTCGGTGGTGACCGCCATTACGCTGGTGATTGTGGTTGATGCCATATTTGCCGTTGTCACCCGCAATATCGGCATGCCGGGCTCGTCATGATCGCGAGAATATCCGGACATTCGGCGCCGGCGCCGGTCATCGAGATACGCGGCGTTTGGACACGTTACGGAGATGTGGTGATCCATCGAGACGTCGATCTTGTTGTTGAAGCAGGTCAGATGCTCGGTCTGGTGGGTGGGTCGGGCAGTGGGAAGACGACGCTGCTGCGCGAAATAGTCGGTTTGCTGACGCCCAGCAAGGGAACAGTCAAGGTGTTCGGGCACGCGGTGCTCGATCCTGATCCGCTGGTGCGGCGCAGGGTGCGCCGGCGGTTTGGCATGCTCTTTCAACAGGGCGCCCTGTTTTCGGCGCTTTCTGTTTATGACAATATTGCTTTTCCGTTACGCGAGCTGCGTGTACTCGATGAGGCAATGATCCACGATCTCGTCCTGCTTAAACTGGGTATGGTTGAACTTGAAGCGCGCCACGGCCGGCTGATGCCTGCCGAGCTGTCGGGCGGTATGATCAAGCGCGTGGCGCTGGCACGTGCCCTGTCGCTGGAGCCGGAGTTGCTGGTGCTGGATGAGCCAACGGCCGGACTTGACCCGGATCGTGGTGAAAACTTTGTCAAACTGATCAAGATGCTGCAAAAGGAACTAGGCTTTACTGTCGTCATGGTGACTCACGATCTCGATACGCTGGCGGGGCTGGCGACAAAAGTGGCGGTGCTCGCCGATCAGAGGATTGTTGCCTGCGGCACGCCGGCCGAGGTTGTCGCTATTGATCATCCTTTTATTCGTAACTTTTTCTGCTCCGAGCGCGCTGCGGCGACCATGCAGAGGGGAGCACGCTAGCTATGGAAAATCGCTCACATGCCCTGATTGCCGGGTTGTTTACGCTATTGCTTGGATTTGCCGCCGTCGCCTCGGTTTGGTGGTTCGGTGGCAGCCGCGAGGTCAGCAAGGAGTTTGTGGTCGTCACCAAACAAAATGTCACCGGCCTGAGCCCGCAAGGGCAGGTGCGCTATCGCGGTATCCGCGTCGGCAAGGTACAGTCGATCGGGCTCGACCCAAAGGATGTGCGCAACATTCTGATTCGCATCCGCGTTGATGAGAGCGTGCCGGTAACACGAGGAACGACGGCAAAAATTGGTTTTCAGGGCATTACCGGCATCGGTCACATTCTGCTTGAGGATACTGGGCGCGATACTGCGCCGCTGGCCGGTGATGGCAATGAGCCGCCGCGCATCGCGATGCAGCAGTCGCTGATCGAGGAACTCTCGGAGGTTGGCGGTGAAACATTGCGTAATGCGCGCGATTTTCTGGCCAGTGCTAATCAGGTGCTGAACCCCGAAAACCGGCAGCGCATCTCGAAGACGCTGGTCAATCTTGAAGCGACCACCGCGAATGCGCAGGAGACGCTGACCCAGTTGCGGCAGTTGTTGACCCCGGAAAATGTTCGTCTGATGAATTCAACACTGAAGCGTACGGAGCATGCTGCCGGACAGGCCGGTCCACTCTTTTCGGAAGTCCGCCTTCTGGTGGCAAGTTTGCAGCTCGCCAGTGATAAGTTCGAGACGGCACTCGGCGACCCGGCGACGGGCGGTGCCGGATCGCTGGCACCACGTCTCAATGAACTGAGTGCCGAGCTTTCAGCCAATTCCCGCCAGCTCAATCGTCTCTTGCTACAACTCGAACAATCGCCGCAGAGCCTGATTTTTGGTGCTCCACAGGCCATGCCGGGGCCGGGTGAAGCGGGATTCGTGGCGCCAGTGAATGTCAGGGGGCAATAATGAAAAAACTCTCCGTTTTATTTGCCACGTTGTTGCTTGGCGCCTGTTTTGGTGGCGCAAACAACAGTACGCCGCTGACAACGTACGACTTCGGTATGCCGGCTTCCCGTTTGGCGACAGACGATGTGTGGTCGAAAATGGCGCTTGAGATTAAAGCGCCGTACTGGTTTGACTCGATCCGTATCCAGTACCGTCTGGCCTACGAAGATCCGCTCAAGTTGCGCGATTACGCTGGGAGTCGCTGGGCCGGTGCGCCGGCCCAGCTGCTCGGTCAGCGCCTGCGGCAGCAACTCGGTGTCGCCAGCCCGACCAGCAACACGGCGGTTGATTGTTTGCTGCGCCTCGAACTGCAGGAATTTTCACAAATATTTGATGCGCCTCAGCAAAGCCGGGGTGTTTTGCACGGCAGTGCCAGTGTGCTTGATGCCAAAAGACGGGTTGTCGCCACACGTACGCTTGCTGTCGAGCAGCCGGCAGCCAGTGGCGATGCGCGTGGTGGAGTGGTTGCGCTGGTCGCCGCCAGTGACGAAACCGGGCGGCAGTTGGCTGCGTGGTTGTCTTCGTTGGACAAGAGTGGCAGTCTTGCTGCTTGTCGCCCACCTGCAACGGCGGCAAAATAACAAGAACAGGGAGAGCGCGTTGGCCGCACAAAATATCTATCAGCACGGCCTCGAAAAAAATGAGGCGAACTATACGCAGCTAACGCCGCTCACCTTCATCGAACGTTCGGCGTATATCTACCCGGATCATCCGTCCGTTATTCACGGGCAACGCCGCTACACCTGGCTGCAAACTTTTACGCGCACCCGACGCCTCGCTTCGGCGCTGGTCAAACACGGCATCGGTAAAGGCGATACGGTTTCGGTGATGCTTAATAACACGCCCGAAATGTACGAATGCCACTTCGGTATTTCGGTGACCGGTGCGGTGCTCAATACGCTCAACACACGTCTCGATGCCGAGACGATCGCCTTCATGCTCAACCACGCCGAGGCGAAGTTGCTGATCACTGATCGCGAGTATTCGCCGATTGTGAAAAAAGCGCTTGCCGGTCTGGGGCGAGCAATTACCGTGATCGATGTCGATGATCCGGAATACACAGGGCCCGGCGAGCGGCTTGGCGCCATCGACTACGAAGCTTTCATCGACGGCGGTGACCCGGCGTATGCCTGGGGCGGCCCGGATGACGAGTGGGATGCGATCTCGCTCAACTACACATCGGGTACGACCGGCAACCCCAAGGGCGTTGTCTATCATCACCGTGGCGCCTATCTCAATGCAATGACAAACATCGTTAGTTGGGGGATGCAGCCGCATGCTGTCTATCTGTGGACGCTGCCGATGTTTCACTGCAACGGCTGGTGTTTCACTTGGGCGATGGCAGCCAATTCCGGCACCAACATCTGCCTGCGTCGGGTTGATGCCAAACTGATTTTTGATGCGATTCGCGAATACGGCGTCAGCCATTATTGTGGTGCGCCTATCGTGCACAGTCTGCTTGCCAATGCCCCGGCCGAGATGCGTGCCGGCATTTCGCACAAGGTTTCCGGGATGATTGCTGCAGCGCCACCGCCGGCTTCGGTGATTGCGGGGATGGCAAAAATCGGCGTCGATCTGACGCATGTTTATGGCCTGACTGAAACCTACGGCCCGGCATCGATTTGCGCTAAACATCCCGAGTGGACGGCGCTGCGGATTGAGGAGCAGGTTGTTCTGAACGGCCGGCAAGGCGTGCGTAATCACGCGCTGGAAGCGATCACTGTGCTCGATCCGGTGAGTATGTCACCCGTGCCATGGGACAGCGCGACAATCGGTGAAATCATGTTCCGCGGCAATCTGGTGATGAAGGGCTATCTGAAGAACCCGGCGGCGACTGCAGAATCCTTTGCCGGCGGCTGGTATCACAGCGGCGATCTGGCCGTGATGCAGCCCGACGGCTACGTGAAAATCAAGGACCGTTCGAAAGACGTGATCATTTCCGGTGGTGAGAATATTTCGTCGATCGAGGTCGAGGATGTGCTCTACAAACACCCGGCGGTGATGCTTGCTGCGGTTGTGGCAGCGCCGGATGAAAAGTGGGGCGAAGTGCCTTGTGCTTTTGTTGAACTGCGTGACGGCGCGCAGGTGACCGAGCAGGAAATCATCGATTTCTGCCGTGAGCGCATGGCGCGTTTCAAGGTGCCGAAACGGGTTGTGTTTTGTGCGCTGCCGAAAACATCAACCGGAAAAATACAGAAATTTTTGCTTCGTCAGCAGGCGAAATAATGCGATTTAAACCAGTCGCCTCTATCAATTGAACAAGGAGATTCCATGGATGAGCAACCCATTCTGCTTCGCGTAGACCGTCCTGACGGGTTGACCACGCTGACGTTGAACCGCCCGAATCAGTTCAACTCGCTGTCGAGCGACATGTTGAGTGCGCTGCAGTCGGCGCTCGACGCCATCGCCGTTGACACCAGCGTTCGTGTTGTCGTTATCGCCGGTGCGGGCAAGGCCTTTTGTGCCGGGCACGACCTCAAGGAGATGCGCGGCAACCACAATAAGGGCTTCATGCAGGCGCTGTTCAAGCAATGCGGCAAGGTGATGATGACGATCACGCAGATGCCGCAGCCGGTGATTGCCCGCGTGCATGGCATTGCGACGGCTGCCGGATGTCAGCTGGTGTCGATGTGCGATCTGGCGGTTGCGGCGGATGTCGCGCGCTTCGCCACGTCGGGTATCAATGTCGGCCTTTTTTGTGCAACGCCGGGGGTCGGTTTGTCGCGCAACCTCGGTCGAAAGCAAGCGCTTGAAATGTTGCTCACGGGTGACTTTATCGATGCGCAGGCTGCCTTGCGCCAAGGACTGATCAATCGGGTCGTGCCATTTGATATGCTTGATGCCGAGCTTGATGCGCTTGCCGGGTCGATCATTGCCAAATCGCCTGTTGCCATTGGCATGGGTAAGCAGATGTTCTACAAGCAGCTTGAGATGGGGCTCGACGCAGCCTACCAGTACGCCTCTGAAGTCATGGCCTGCAACATGATGGCTGAAGATGCGGCCGAGGGTATCGATGCCTTTATCGGCAAGCGCAAGGCCGAGTGGAAAGGACGCTGATCATTTTCCGGACACCGTGCCGAATGCAATGCGCGTCGATCAACGCCGGAGATGCATGCCGGAAGGTACAATGCGCCTTCGAAAATATAACTACTGCGCATGCGAAAAACAGACCGTAAATCGCCGGGCCCGATAGCCCGGATCGCCGTCCCGGCCATTGGCGGTATTTCGCAATTGTGGCGAATCGTGGCGCGTATCGCCTGGGCCGCTTTGACGTTATTGGTGCTGATCGCCGTCGGCGTGCTCGGTTTTTATGTCATCGGCGGCGACAAGGCGAGCTGGTCGGATGCGGTCTACATGACTCTGATCACCATCTCGACGGTGGGCTATGGCGAGATTGTGCCGCTCAACACTTTTGGCGCCCGCTTGTTTGCCGGCTTGATCGCCATTCTCGGTCTTGGCACACTGACCTTTCTCTTTACCAGCCTGACCGTGTTCTTCCTTGAGAAGGACCTTGATTATTCCCTGCGGAGACGACGGATGGAAAAGCGCATCAGAAAATTACAACAGCATTTCATCGTATGTGGTTTTGGGCGCGTCGGCCGCAACGTCGCGCACGAGTTGCACAAGACCAACCGGCATTTTGTTGCCATCGACCCTGAGCAGGCGCGTTTTGACGACAACCTCGAGAAATTTCCCGGCTTGTTGTACCTGCATGGTGATGCATCCGACGACGATATTCTGATCGGTGCCGACATCGCCGATGCGCGGGGTCTGTTTGCTGTGACTGGCGACGATTCGCGTAATTTGATGATCATCATTACGGCCAAACAGATCAACCCGAATATCCGTGTGGTGGCGCGCGCGCAGGAAACACGCAACGTCGAGAAGATGCGCAAGGCCGGCGCGGACGAGATCATCTGCCCGGATTTCACGGGTGGTATGCGTATGGCGTCGGCCATGGTGCGTCCGCACGTGGTTGGATTTCTCGATGAAATGCTCAAGTCTGAAAAGCATCTGCGGGTCGATGAGGTTACCGTTCCGGCGGGCTTCCCAA
>JBIJCY010000271.1:0-4308 GCA_044344385.1 Rhodocyclaceae bacterium
TCAGCGTGACGCCGCGCTGGTTTGCCGCAAGAGAAGTGCGCCTAACGCACATAACCCGTCTCCGCCTCCACCCTGATCACCATATTGGCCGGCATACCCGACACGGCGATACTCATGCCGGCGCTGGGCTGCCCACGCGCATTGAAAGTAAGCGCAACCGGTACCGGCGAAAATTGCGCGCCGCCGGTGGCATCCACCGCCAACGCACCGCCCGTTGGCCCGATCAGTGCCGCACCGACCGTACAATCCGCCGCGCCGAAGGCTGAGGCGATACGTGCCCGCAACGTCGTTGCCGTAAACGTGACGCAAACCAGCCGCCGGGCAGCGATGGCGGATTTTTGCGCATAACGCAACGCCGCCGCCGTCTGATCGCGAAACCCCCGCTCCTCAAATCCATGTTGGCCTCCAAAACGAGGCAGCACCGTCGCCGCCAGAATTCCGGCGACGACGATGACCACGATCAGTTCGGTAAGCGTAAAACCTCTGTTCACAAAACGTGAGGAAAGGGGTCCAGCCCCTTCAAGCTTTGAGATCATCCCCCGCTCCGGAGACCTCATAAACTTTACGTTCCGCCCAATCGATGACTGTTTCAACCGCCTCGCGCATCGCCTGCGGTGAGACAAGTTCAACATCAATATCGTCGTAACGCAGCGCCACGGCATACGGGTTGAGAAGAGACAACAGATCACCTGACACAGGCACCCTCTCACCGGCTTCCGCCAACTGTCCAGCCAAAGCCAGCAGATTGTGCGTACGGCCAATATCGGCAGCATGCACGGTCAAAACCGCCTTCAATGCCTTTTCAGCTGCTTGCTGCCCATGAAACGCTGCATTTGCAAAACGGACGCCTGGCGCACCGATCAATGCAAGGCATGCCGCGAGGTCCGCCCTGGCAATTCTCAGCAAGCGAAGAGCCTCTTCAATGGCAACTGCGCTCATACACCATTTTTCCTTCCGTAAGCGCCTGGTGCAGCACGGTACCTGATACGGCACTGCGTCGTGCAAACTCGGACTCCGAATACACCAGAATATCTACGCCAACACCAACCCAGCCAACCGCCCGATAAAGCCGCGCAGCCTCCAGCGCCGGATTATCGACAGTCGCTTCAATAACCATCAAATCAATATCCGAACCTGCATCGGCGTCGCCACGAGCGTGCGAGCCAAACAAAATAACGCTACTCGGGGACGTTACCGACAGAATTCTTTGCAGCGCTGCCGCCAATGGCAGACGAATATCTACAGCGCCGGGTGAGGCTACTTCACCCGTATTTTCTTTGGCCGACCGGATCTCGTTCTGCATTACGCATACCCTTTTGAAAAGCGGCCCACCGCTTCAACTGCTCAGAGAATCCACTACCATTAACTCGTTAGCCGTCAGAGACAGGAGAATCCTTGAGCCGCTGGAATTCATCACATCTACAAAGAAACAACAGGGGTCTGACCCCCATTGCTCTTCTACCCTGATCGACGCAGCCACGCTCACGTGCGAAGCCCCATCAACAGGCGATCTACAAGGCAAAAGCTCGAAGACCGACTGTTCAAGCCAATCTCCGAGCAACTCATGCCAAAACCGCCATTCGGCGCGGCTTGCAGGCCAGCATCAAAATATCTCAACAGCGAATAACAGGGGTCTGACCCCTATTGTTCGTTAAATATCTCAACAAAGAAACATTAGGGATCCGACCTTGATTATTGACCCGTTAACAACCTGAATCCGTCTTGACATACACCGGAAGCGTCGTGGCGTTTGCGGCCGGCGTGTAGGCAATCGCGCAGTTCTGAGGCGCTGTCGAGTAAGTCGCAGCCTTTGCGTGAGAAATGCGCCCTGTATTTGTCGTATCAAAATCGGCTGCCGGATTCAAATCCAGAACAGTCGACAATACGGTCGCATTTTGTGCGTAGCCAAAGACAGTTGCCACAGAAGTCCCATTCACCGTGACCGCACTGACAGCGGCCGCTTGAGAGCCGGCAGCAGCTGATTTGGCGTAAATCATGGTATCGGCGCCACGCATCGCGGCCTCAACCCCACTCATAACGCTGGAACGCGCATCCTTGCTCAGATCAAAAAACTTCGGCAGCGCCGTCGCCGACAGAATGCCTAAAATGACGATAACAACGATCAATTCGATCAGAGTGAAACCCTGTTGTTTAATAGCTTTCATTTGAGTCTCCATTCAAAACATTAACAACCGGCGGTCGTTACGGCACTGATCACCGGTGCGTTATTTACCGCAGCCACTTCGGTATAAGTAAAGAAACACGTTGCCGCCACTGCCGCACCAGTCACACCAAAAGTCGCAACAAGCGCAGGCGCTGCGTAGGTGTAGCCCTCAGCCGTCAAATCGGCTAAGACCGGATTAAAAGTTGTCGTTAGGCCGGCTGCCGACAAGATGCCGCCCGTCGTACCCAACGCGGTGACATCCGGATAACCGAAAACCAGATTAAGCAAACCACTTTCGCTACACAGCGTGCCGGGTACCGCCGCCGTTCCCGCAACGTTGGTCGCTAAGCCACCACACATGGTGGCCGGGTCCGTTTGCCCGGCACGCGCGAGAAAGGTCGCATGCACCAACGCCGCAGCCGCTGCAACACTGCCGCGTGCGGCATTCAGCTTAGCAACGCGTGCATCGCGCTGCAGGCTGGTAAAGCGCGGCAAAGCAACCGCCGCGAGAATGGCCATGATCGTGATCACTACAATCAGTTCGATCAGGGTAAAGCCGCCCGCATTTCGGCGCGTGTCATGTGAGTGCATCATCTACTCCTTTAGTTATATTTGAAGCTTACTCTTGGTATATCGGCAGTTCGAGGACTTTTTTAATACTCAAGGTTTCTTTTCAACACTTTCCGACACTAAAACCAACCCACCACCCAGCGACCAACCTTCCGACTTGTCATGCCGGATTTTTGCCAGCCGCAACTGCTGGCGCTCACCGCTGCGGTATTCATACACTAACGCCCCGGCCTCCGCGCTCCAGCGCCATGCACCGCCCAAGGTAAAACTCCCAACCGCGACCGGCAGCTTATCGCCCCGCGGTTCTCCTGAAACGAGCTCAAGCGGGTTACGCCCCACCCAGCTCTGCAGTGTGCCGTCCTCGCCACGCACCATCCGACTGGCAATAGCAAGCTGCAACTCCGTACGCAATCCAGCGACTTCGGAATCAACCACCACGCGCTCGACAGTGCGCTGAGCGTCACTCAGCCGGTCAAGCAACACCAACGACAACAGCACGATGACGACAACCGTCACCAGTACGTCGAAACGCACGGCACCGGTTGTAAAATCAGCGTTTGATCGCAACCTTGCCAAGATCCCACATCGGCAAAAATACGCCGAGCGCCAGAATCAGCACCAGAATACCCAAGCTGACGATGAGGATCGGCTCGATTTGTTGCCCCAGCGTCTTCAGTTCGTATTCAACCTCCTGTTGGTACATTCCGCCAATTTCCTCCATCATCTCGTCGATGGCACCGGACTCTTCGCCGACAGCGATCATCTGCAGCACCACCGGCGTAAAGATGCCAACGGTCAGCGCCGAGCGCAGGATGCTTTCACCACGCTCGACGCCGTCACGCATGTTTTCAATACGACGAGCGATGTAGGTGTTGTCGACGGTCTGCGCCGAATTGGACAGCGCCTGCATGACCGGCACGCCGCTGCGCATACCGAGCGCAAAACTACGGGCGAAACGCGACAAGGCGGCCTTGTGGAGAATCTTGCCGGCAATCGGGATACGCAACGCGATGCCTTCCCAGTCGTGCAGCCCCTTGACCGTGCCGACCCAACTGCGAAAAGCAAAAATACAAGCAACAACCGCGGCCAGCATATGCGGCCAGTAGGTCGTCATAAACTCTGAAAAACCGAGCAGGATGCGCGTCATCAATGGCAACTCGGCGCCGAAACCGGCAAACACCTTGGCGAAAGCGGGAATGACGAAAAGATTGATCACGACAATGGCGGCCACCATGGCCATGACAACAAAACTCGGATAGCGCAGTGCCGACTTTACCTGCTCACGCATGTAACGCTCAAATTCAAGGTGATCGAAGAGTCGCATGAAAACCTCTTCCAGCAATCCGGTCGCTTCGCCGACCTTGACCATTGAGAGATAGAACGGAGAGAAAACACGGGGGTGGCGCGCCAGGCCTGCCGACAATTCGCGCCCGCCCTCCAGACTTTCGCGCAAATCGAGAATCACGGCTTTCATCGCCGGATTGATCGCCGCCTCCTGCAAGCCGCCCAGCGCGCGCATGATCGGCACACCGGCCTTGAGCAGGGTGTGTATCTGGCGACTGAAAAGCAGGATG